>NZ_JBHTWX010000009.1:85748-120123 GCF_042792155.1 Kitasatospora sp. NPDC056651
GGCCGGCGGCCCCCCCCGACCCCCCCCCGCCCCCCCCACGGCCTTGTCGGACGTTGCGTCAAGTTTCTTTCACTGAACGGATGTTCAGTCCCGCCCGGGAACCGGCAGTCCGAGGTGGTCCCGGAGGGTGGGACCGGTGTAGTCGGTGCGGAACACCCCGCGCTCCTGGAGCAGCGGCACCACCCGGTCGACGAACTCGTCCAATCCGCCCGGGGTGAGGTGCGGGACGAGGATGAAGCCGTCGGCGGCATCGTTCTGCACGAAGTGGTCGATCCGTTCGGCGACGGTGGCCGGCGAGCCTATGAAGGACTGCCGGCCGGTCACCTCGATCACCAGCTCGCGGCTGGTCAGCTTCTTCTCCGCGGCCACCGCCCGCCACCGTTCGGCGACGGCCACCGGGTCGCCGAGCCGGGCCCGGCCCTGGACCAGGGCGCTGTCCGGGTCCGGGTCGACGGTCGGCAGCGGCCCGTCCGGGTCGTGATCGGACAGGTCGATGCCCCAGATCTGCTCCAGGAAGTGGATCGCCGTCTGCGGGCTGACCTGGGTCCGGCGGACCTCGTGGGCCCGTTCGGCGGCCTCGGCGTCGGTGTCGCCGAGCACGAAGGTGGCCCCGGGCATGATCTTCAGCTCGTCCGGCTTGCGCCCGTACGCGGCGAGCCGGCGCTTGACGTCCGCGTGGAAGGCCTGGCCGTCGGCGAGCGTGGAGTGCCGGGAGAAGATCACGTCGGCGGTGGCGGCGGCGAACTCGCGGCCCTCGTCGGAGTCCCCGGCCTGGATCACCACCGGGTGGCCCTGCGGCGGGCGCGGCAGCGAGAGCCGGCCCTCGACCTCGAACTGCGGGCCGGAGTGCCGCGCCGGCTCCTCCCCGGCGTCCCAGAACTCCCGTACCAGCTGGACGGATTCGGCGGCCCGGGTGTAGCGGTCGGCGCGGTCCAGGTAGCCGCCGCGGCGGAAGTTCTCCCCGGTGAAGGCGTCCGAGGAGGTGACCACGTTCCAGGCCGCGCGCCCGCCGGAGAGGTGGTCCAGGGAGGCGAAGCGGCGGGCCAGTTCGTACGGCTCGTTGAAGGTCGCGTTGACGGTGGCGGCCAGTCCGAGCCGCTCGGTGACGGCGGCCAGCGCGTTCAGCACGGTGATCGACTCGGGGCGGCCGACCACGTCCAGGTCGTGGATGAGCCCCTTGGTCTCACGCAGCCGCAGCCCCTCGGCGAGGAAGAAGAAGTCGAACTTCCCGCGCTCGGCGGTCTGCGCGAGGTGGCGGAAGGAGGCGAACTCGATGTGGCTGCCGGCCGCCGGGTCGCTCCACACCGTGGTGTTGTTGACGCCCGGGAAGTGCGCGGCGAGGTGGATCTGCTTGAGCGGTCGGTCCGTCATCGGGTCACCTCGGCGAGGGCGGGGGAAGCGGCGGGGGCGGTGGCAGCGGTGGCGTAGCGGCTGGCCGGGCGGGCCAGGCCGAGGTGGTCGCGCAGGGTGCGGCCGGTGTACTCGGCGCGCAGCAGCCCGGCGGCGCGCAGGGCGGGGGCGATCCGGTCGGCCAGGGCGACGACGTCGCGCTCGGGCTCGCCGGGGACGAGGTGGAAGCCGTCCACCCCGGTGCCGGTCGCGGTCAGTTCGGCGAGCAGGCGCTCCTCGGCGGCCGGGTCGGACAGGGCGGCGTCGAGCCGGGCGAGGATGCGCAGGTGCTCGCCGGAGCGCAGCCGCAGTTCGGTGGCGGCGGTCAGCCGGGTGGCGCGGTCGGGGGCGTCGAGCAGCACCACGTCGGCGTGCCGGATCGCGGCGGCGACCCGGGCGCGCCCGCCGGGGGAGGCGTCCGCCGCGAGGTCGGCGGCGGTGACGGGCACCGCGACCACCGGGCGGCCCTGGGGCGGGCGCGGGGTGATGGACGGGCCGCGCACCGAGAAGTGCGGGCCGGTGAAGTCGATGTAGTGGAGCTTGTCGCGGTCGATGAACCGCCCGGTGGCGGTCTCGCGGATCTCCGCGTCGTCCTCCCAGCTGTCCCAGAGCCGGGCGGCCACCTCGACGGCGTCGGCCGCCTCGGCCCACAGCTCGTCCTCGGGGGCGACCGGCCGGCGGCCGAAGGCGCGCGCCTCGGCCTCGGTGGTGGAGACGCCGACCAGCCAGCCGGCCCGGCCCTCGCTGGCCCAGTCCAGGGTGTTGACCGAGATCGAGGTGTGGAAGGGCTCGGTGTGGGTGGTGGTGACGGTCGGCACCAGCCCGACCCGGCTGGTCAGCGGGGCGATCCGGGCGAGCGCGGCGAGCGCGTCGGGGCGGCTGGGCGCGGCGGCGAAGGAGTCGTCGAGGGTGACGAAGTCCAGGGTGGCCCGCTCGGCGAGGCGGGCCAGGTAGGCGTAGTGCCCGGGGTCGAAACGGCCGGGGCTGTCGAGGGCGGCGGACAGGTGCAGCTGGCGGGGCATGGTGAGCCTGACTTCCTCGTGCGGACGCGTACGGGCACCGGCGGCGGCCGTGCGCAGGCACGGGGGCGCGGGTGCACGCGGGTGCGCGGTGGCGGCCCGTGGGCGGAGCCCGGACGGGCGGGGGAGGGGAAGGGACCGGCGCCGGGCGGGACGTCAGCCGGGCGGCGGCGGGGGAACGGTCAGCTCAGCCGCGACACGCCGCGGACCACACACGACCGAAGTCGATGTGGCTGCGGGTGACCAGCGGGCACGAGGCGTTCACCGCTTCAGTTGACCAGGGCGTCCGCCGGTTCGTCAACCGCCTTTCCACCGGGCGGCGCGCCCGGGTACGCCGAAGGCCCCGCCCCGGCCGCTGGGGGAGCAGCGGCGGGGCGGGGCCTTCGAAGGCGGGGGTGACGCGGGGCGTCAGGCCTTGGTGACGTCCTCGATCTCGTCGTCGTCCTCGCGACCGGGGGTCTTGATGTTGAACTTGATGATCGCGAAGCGGAACGCGAAGTAGTAGATCGCGGCGAAGACCAGGCCGATCGGGATGATCATCCACGGCTTGGTGGCCAGGTTCCAGTTGAGCGCGTAGTCGATCAGACCGGCCGAGAAGCCGAAGCCGTCGTGCACGCCCAGGGCCCAGGTGACGGCCATCGAGAGGCCGGTGAGCAGCGCGTGGATCAGGTAGAGCACCGGGGCGATGAACATGAACGAGAACTCGATCGGCTCGGTGACACCGGTCACGAAGCTGGTCAGCGCGAGCGAGATCATCAGGCCGAGGACGGCCTTGCGGCGCTCGGGGCGCGCGGTGTGGGCGATCGCCAGGGCGGCGGCCGGCAGGCCGAACATCATGATCGGGAAGAAGCCGGACATGAACTGGCCGGCGGTCGGGTCGCCGTGGAAGAAGCGCGGGATGTCGCCGGTCCAGACGTGGCCGGAGGCGTCGGTGAAGCTGCCGACCTGCTGCTGGAAGAAGGTGTTCAGGAACTGGTGCATGCCGATCGGGATCAGACCGCGGTTGGCGACACCGTAGATGGCGGCGCCGCCGGAGCCGAGGCCGGTCAGCCAGTCGCTCGCGTTGGTCAGGCCGGTGCCGATCGGGCCCCAGACCAGGCCCATGACGACGCCGAGCAGGGTGCCGACGAAGGCCATGATGATCGGGACGAGGCGGCGGCCGTTGAAGAAGCCGAGCCAGTCGACGAGCTTCTTGCGGTGGTACTTCTGCCAGATCACGGCGCTCAGCAGGCCGACGACGATGCCGCCGAAGACACCCGGGTCCTGCGGCTTGCCCTTGGGCAGTGCCTCGGTGATGCTGCCGTCGATCGGGAAGACGGTGAGCACGTTCTTGAAGACCAGGTAGCCGACCAGGGCCGCCAGCGCGGTGGAACCGTCGGCCTTCTTGGCGTAGCCGATCGCGACACCGACGCAGAACAGCAGCGCCAGGTTGCCGAAGACGGCGTCGCCGGCGGTGGCGAAGACCTGGGCGACCTTCCCCCACTCGAGCCCGTCCGCGCCGAAGACATCGGGCTGGCCGAGCCGGAGCAGGATGCCCGCGGCCGGGAGGACGGCGACCGGCAGCTGGAGGCTGCGGCCGATCTTCTGGAGGCCCTGGAGAAGGTTCTGACCGAACTTCTTGGCGGGGTTGGGTGAGGCCGGAGCCGTGGCGGGCGCCGGTGCCTGCGCAGACTGACTCATGGGGGTGGGTTCCTAACGGCATGGCGGTCGGTCGGGGGGAGGCACAGGGGCCGAACCGCGAACTGGTCTACACCACACGTGGTGTAGACCAGTTTTGTAGCACGGGGGGAGAAGTCGAGGAACCCCGGAAAGCGGTACTTCGGGGAAGTGCTATGAAATCGAAACCTACTTACCCGGTGATGATCATGATTACCCGCCGGTATTTGATTTTGGCTGATTGCGCAACAAAATCGATTTTGGCTAATCGCGCAACAAAAGCGCGAGCCGCCCCGCCCCGTCCTGCCTGGGACGTCCGTCCTTTCCTGGAAAGGACGACGGCCCCCGGACCGTCGGGTCCGAGGGCCTTTGGCGGGGCGGCGCGGGCGCGCCCGGTTTCAGGCCTTGGTGACGTCCTCGACCTCCTCCTCGTCCTCCCGGCCGGGTGTTTTCAGGTTGAATTTGACGATGATGAAGCGGAAGAGCGCGTAGTACACGACGGCGAAGCAGAGGCCGATCGGGATGATCAGCCACGGTTTGGTGGCCAGTCCCCAGTTGATGACGTAGTCGATCAGGCCGGCCGAGAAGCTGAACCCGTCGTGCACCCCGAGCCCCCAGGTCACCGCCATCGAGACGCCGGTCAGCACCGCGTGCACGGCGTACAGGGCGGGGACGATGTACGCGAAGGAGTACTCGATCGGCTCGGTGACGCCGGTGACGAAGGAGGTCAGGGCCAGCGACACCATCATGCCGGTGACGGCCTTGCGCCGGTGCGGCTTCGCCGAGTGCGCGATCGCGAGGGCGGCGGCCGGCAGCGCGAACATCATGATCGGGAAGAAGCCGGACTGGAACTGGCCGGCGGTCGGGTCGCCCGCCAGGAAGCGCGGGATGTCGCCGCGCACGATCGCGCCGTCCGGCTTGACGAACTCCCCGAACTGGAACCAGACGAAGGTGTTCAGCAGCTGGTGCATGCCGATCAGCAGCAGCGCGCGGTTGAACAGGCCGAAGATGCCGGCGCCGCCCGCCCCCAGGTCGGAGAGGTTCTGGGAGAAGTCGTTGAGGCCGCGGCCGATCGGCGGCCAGACCCAGAGCGCCACCACGGCGGTGGCCAGGCCCACCAGGGCGGTGATCATCGGCACCAGACGGCGGCCGTTGAAGAAGCCGAGCCAGTCGACCAGCTTGGTGCGGTGGAACCGGACCCACAGCCAGGCCGACATCAGGCCGATCAGGATGCCGCCCAGCACGCCCGGGTTCTGGTACGTCGCGGCCGCGACCTTGGCCGACGAGTAGCTCACGCACTGGCCGGACCAGGCGTCCGGGACCAGGGCCGTCCCCGTCGGGCAGCTCTCCGGGAAGGCGTGCAGGACCTTGTAGTAGACCAGGAAGCCGACCACGGCGGCCAGCGCCGTCGAGCCGTCCGCCTTCTTCGCCATGCCGATCGCGACGCCGACGCAGAACAGCAGCGGCAGGCCGAAGGAGGAGTCGAGCAGCGCTCCGCCCGCGGCGGCGAAGACCTTCGCCACGTCGTCCCAGCCCAGTCCGTCCTTGCCGAACACGTCGGGCTGGCCGAGCCGGTTGAGGATGCCCGCGGCGGGGAGCACCGCCACGGGCAGTTGAAGGGAGCGGCCCATCTTCTGGAGGCCGCCGTAGAAGATGTGCCACCGTTTGGCCTGTGGGGCCGTGGCGCCTGCCGAACTCATCCTTCGCCCTCCGGGAGCAGTTGCCGACCGGTGGCCCCCTGCGGGACCCTCGGGCGGGGCTCGGGAACACCCGGGGCCTTTCCCGCGTTCCTCGGAGTACACATATATTGGTGTAGACCACTTGGGAGCGCAGGCCGCATCCGGGGCGCTGGCCCCACTGATCGTCATCCTCGGACGGCGATCGGGAGCCTGCCCGCCGGAATGGGCCAAAAGTGGACTAACGTGGCAGACCGGACGGCCTCGGGTCATGCTGGTCGCGCTGCTCGGCAGCGCGACCGCAGCTGAACCCGCGTCAGCCGCCGGCACGGACCTCACCGCCCGACGGTCGAGGGCCACACCCCCCAGCACCAGCGCAGGACGGCACCCGGCAGAGCCGCCGAAGGGCCGAGACAGAGGGAGAAACCAGATGGCCAGCAAGGCTGAGAAGATCGTCGCCGGTCTGGGCGGCATCGACAACATCGAAGAGGTCGAGGGCTGCATCACCCGCCTTCGCACCGAGGTCAAGGACGCCTCCCTGGTCGACGAGGCCGCCCTCAAGGCCGCCGGCGCCCACGGCGTCGTGAAGATGGGCACCGCGATCCAGGTCGTCATCGGCACCGACGCCGACCCGATCGCCGCCGACATCGAGGACATGATGTGAGCTGAGCCACCCAGGCCAGCCCCGCCCGGCCCGCCGACCCGCTCAGGGGGACGGCGGGCCGCGGTGTGTCCGGCGGCGGTGCGTCCGGCCGCGGTGTGTCCGGCGGCGGTGCGTCCGCGGCTCCCCGCCGGTTCCGGAAGCGGCCGCCCGGAGCGACTACGCTCAGTACCTATGTCACGCATCGACGGTCGCACCCCCGAACAGCTCCGCCCGATCACCATCGAACGGGGCTGGAGCAAGCACGCCGAAGGCTCCGTCCTCGTCTCCTACGGCGACACCAAGGTGCTGTGCACCGCCAGCGTCACCGAAGGCGTGCCCCGCTGGCGCAAGGGCAGCGGCGAGGGCTGGGTCACCGCCGAGTACTCCATGCTCCCGCGCGCCACCAACACCCGCGGCGACCGCGAGTCCGTCAAGGGCCGCATCGGCGGCCGCACCCACGAGATCAGCCGGCTCATCGGCCGCTCGCTGCGCGCCGTGGTCGACCACCGCGCGCTCGCCGAGAACACCATCGTCCTCGACTGCGACGTCCTCCAGGCCGACGGCGGCACCCGCACCGCCGCCATCACCGGCGCCTACGTGGCCCTGGTCGACGCCGTCTCCTGGGCCCGCGACAAGAAGCTGCTGCGCGCCAAGGGCCAGCCCATCACCGGCGGCGTCAGCGCCGTCAGCGTCGGCATCATCGACGGCGTCCCGATGCTCGACCTCCGCTACGAGGAGGACGTGCGCGCCGAGACCGACATGAACATCGTCTGCACCGCCGACGGCCGCTTCGTCGAGGTCCAGGGCACCGCCGAGGGCGCCCCCTTCGACCGCGACCTGCTCAACCGGCTGCTCGACCTCGGCAGCCTCGGCTGCGCGGAGCTGGACGAGATCCAGCGCAAGGCCCTGGAAGGCTGAACCGGCACGGGCCCGGCGACTCCCCGGCGACTCCCCGACGGAACCGGACGAACCGTCAGGCCGTGGCGCGGACAGCCGTTCGGGCCGTGGGTGAACGGCCGTTCGGCCCCGATGTGAACGGACCGCCGAAACGGACGGCGTGCTGTACAGGCCGGGCCCGCAGACCGTACGGTTCCCGCAGCACCCCCGCTGCGGGAACCGCGCACCCCCCGGCGCGCGTCCCACCCCACGGAACCCGCGCCCCCCAGGAGGATCGGATGCCGTCCAGCATCGCCCGCCCCGCCGCCCTCGCCGTGGCCGGACTCATCGCGATCCTCCCGCTCAGCATGGTGAGCTGCTCCGCCGCGCAGAAGGCGATCGACTGCGGGAACACCGCGGTGAAGATCACCGGGGACATCGCCGACGTCACCCAGGCCTACGACAACGCGAGCAACGACTCGGCCGCCGCGGGGAAGGCCCTGCAGAAGCTCAAGAACGACCTCGACCAGGTCGGGAAGAACTCCAAGAACACCGACGTCGCCAAGGCCGTGACCGACCTCCAGAAGCAGGTCGAGAACGTCCAGCGGGCCGCCGAGAAGAACGAGGTCCCCGACCTCAAGCCGCTCGGCAACGCGGCCGGCAACCTCACCTCGATCTGCACCGGCTGATCGCGCCGGGACTCTCGGTAGGGTGGGCGATATGTCCACCCGCCTGATCCTCGCCACCCGCAACCAGCACAAGGTCACCGAGCTCCGCGCCATCCTGGCGGACGCCGGCCTGGACGTCGAACTCGTCGGCGCCGACGCCTACCCGGAGATCCCGGACGTGCCCGAGACCGGCGTCACCTTCGCCGAGAACGCCCTCCTCAAGGCCCACGCCCTGGCCCGCGCCACCGGCCTGCCCGCCGTCGCCGACGACTCCGGCCTCTGCGTGGACGTGCTGAACGGCGCGCCCGGCATCTTCTCCGCCCGCTGGTCCGGCAAGCACGGCGACGACCGCGCCAACCTCGACCTGCTGCTCGCCCAGCTCTCCGACATCGCCGAACCGCACCGCGGCGCCCACTTCTTCTGCGCCGCCGCCCTCGCCCTCCCCGACGGCACCGAGCGCGTCGTCGAGGGCCGCCTCCTCGGCACCCTGCGCACCGCCCCGGCCGGCGCCGGCGGCTTCGGCTACGACCCGATCCTCCAGCCCCTCGGCGAGACCCGCACCTGCGCGGAGCTGACGGCGGAGGAGAAGAACGCCATCAGCCACCGGGGCAAGGCCTTCCGCGCCCTCGCCCCGGTCGTGAAGGACCTCATCGCCTGACGGCCCACAGGAATGAGAATGGCCCGATCCCCTTCGAATCGAAGGGGATCGGGCTATTTCACTCGGTACGCCCGGTGGGACTCGAACCCACGACACTGCGGACCTAAACCGCATCTCTCTAGCCAGCTGGAGTACGGGCGCACGCCAGCACAAGCGTACCGGTTGGCGCCTTCTGGTGGCGCCGGGTTTGCGGCTAGGCGGCAGCGCCTTCAGCGCGCGCAGCCCGGTTCATGTTCCGGCCGCAGTAGGTCGGAGTGATGGAGTGGCAGTTCGGGCAGAGCAGGCGGAGGTTCTCCCGCCTGTTGTCGAGCCAGTCGCCGTTGACGTGGTCGACCTCCAGGGTCATCGGATGTCCGAGCCAGGTCGGGGGAGTGCCGCACAGTTCGCAGATGTCGGGATGCCCGATGTGCACGAGCATGGTCCGAAGCCGATCGCCCGGAACGCGCTGGCTTCCTGGTGGGCGCCGCACGAGCAACTCCTCGGCCGTCCGTCGCGGTCCGGTCCTCAGCCCCTTGTTGTGGGCCCGCCCGGTGAAGTGGCCGGTGTCGAGCCCATGGAGGTCGATGGCCTCTCGCACCAGAGTCCGCGAGTTGCCGCAGTCGGTCATCCCGAGGGCGAGGATCACGCCGCGGATGCTCCGGTGCGCGGCGACGGCTTGCGCCAGCGCGTCCTTCGGAACGGCTTCGAACCTGCTGCGGCCGTCGCCCCGGAACGTGAAGTGCGAGGTGTCGATGTCGAAGTCGGCCAGGCGCTTCTTCAGGTACGCGTAGAGGCTGTCGTACGGCGTGACACCGAGGTGGGCCATCATCTCGTTGAGGTTGTGGCTGTGTGCTGCGGCCTCGGCGAGAACCTCCCGCGGGTAACGCCGTTGCCCGTAGTGGGGCCTGTTGTGGTTGAAGTGCGAGGTGTCGATGCCGTAGTGCCTGAGTCGTTTGCTCAGGTAGCTGTGTGTGCCGCCCGCCATCGGCACGCCGAGCTTGCGCATCATCTCGTTGACGCTGCTGGACTCTGCCGCGAGCGCGGCCAGCAGTTCGCGGGTGTACTTGACCGGCATGGTCGGTCCCCCTGTGGGCTGGTGACAGCCCCTTCCACGCCATGGCAACGAGCGGCCCGGCGTCCGGTCACGGGTGGGGTGGGTTTCGGTCAGGATGTGACCGATTGTCGAGGGCTTCCGACCTGTGATGTTTGGCTGTTGATTACCAATTGGTCCAGACCTATTGACCTATGTGGTTCAGACCACATAGCTTCTCCGCCAATTGCAATCCCCCACGTGCGTGCTCCCCCACAGGCACGCGCCGACACTCTCTCCTGGAGGACCGAGTGTTGATCCGAAACACGGCGGAGCGGCGTCCCACCGCCTCTTCGCGCCGGAAGAGTCCGGCGGCGCGGGCCGGTGTGGCCTCGCTCGCGGCGGCTTCGCTGGCCGGGCTGCTGATGGCAACGCTCGGTGCGGCGCCCTCGCAGGCGTCGGCGGCCGTCGACAACGCGGCCTGTCGCCCCGACGGCCTGTACCAGACCCCCGGGGTGGACGTCCCGTACTGCTCCGTCTACGACACCAGCGGGCGCGAGAAGATGGGCGCCGACCACCAGCGCCGCATCATCGGCTACTTCACCGGCTGGCGCACCGGCAAGAACGGTGACACCCCGTACCTGGTGAGCGACATCCCCTGGGACAAGGTCACCCACCTCAACTACGCCTTCGGCCACGTCGGCGGTGACAACAAGCTCTCGGTCGGCACCGACGGCCCGAACAACGAGGCCACCGGGATGTCCTTCCCCGGCGTCCCCGGCGCCGAGCTGGACCCGAGCCTGCCGTACAAGGGCCACTTCAACCTGCTGACGAAGTACAAGAAGCAGTACCCGAACGTCAAGACCATGATCTCGGTGGGTGGTTGGACCGAGACCGGCGGCTACTTCGGGGACGACGGCAAGCGCGTCAACACCGGCGGCTTCTACTCGATGACCGTCAACCCGGACGGCAGCGTCAACCAGGCCGGCATCGACACCTTCGCCGCCTCCTCGGTCGACTTCATCCGCAAGTACGGCTTCAACGGCGTCGACGTCGACTACGAGTACCCGACCTCGATGAAGGACGCCGGCAACCCGCTGGACTGGCAGCTCGCCAACTCCAAGCGCGGCTCGCTGGCCAAGGGCTACGCGGCGCTGATGAAGACCCTGCGCGAGAGCCTGGACAAGGCCGGCGCCGCCGACGGCAAGCACTACCTGCTGTCGGTCGCCGCCCCGTCCTCCGGCTACCTGCTGCGCGGCATGGAGACCTTCCAGGTGGCCAAGTACCTGGACTACGTCGACATCATGTCGTACGACCTGCACGGCTCCTGGAACAAGTACGTCGGCCCGAACGCCGCGCTGTTCGACGACGGCAAGGACGGCGAGCTCGCCTCCGCCAACGTCTACGGCACCGCGCAGTACGGCGGCATCGGCTACCTGAACGCCGACTGGTCGTACCACTACTTCCGCGGCTCGATGCCGGCCGGCCGGATCAACGTCGGCCTGCCGTACTACACCCGCGGTTTCAAGAACGTCCAGGGCGGCACCAACGGCCTCTGGGGCACCGCCTCGGCGACCACCTGCCCGGTCGGCTCCGGTCTGACCTCCTGCGGTGACGGCGCGGTCGGCATCGACAACATCTGGAACGACAAGGACGACGCGGGCAAGGAGTCCCCGGCCGGGTCGAACCCGATGTGGCACGCCAAGAACCTGGAAAAGGGCATCGTGCCCGACTACCTGGCCAAGTACGGCGTGACCGACACCGCGCTCCAGGGCACCTACACCCGCAACTACAGCTCCACCCTGGTGGCGCCGTGGCTGTGGAACGACGCCAAGAAGGTGTTCCTCTCCACCGAGGACGAGCAGTCGGTGGGCGCCAAGGCGGACTACCTCGTCAACCAGGGCGCCGGCGGTGCGATGATCTGGGAGCTCGCGGGCGACTACAAGTGGGACGCCACCGCCAACGGCGGCAAGGGCGAGTACGTCCCCGGCTCGACGCTGACCTCGCTGATGTACGACAAGTTCAAGTCGGCGTCCCCGTACGGCGCGGTCCGTTCGACGACGGCGCTGCCGCAGCAGACCCTGCCGATCGACGTGTCGTTCAACAACTTCGCGCTGGGCGACTCGAACTACCCGATCAACCCGAAGCTGCACATCGTCAACAACTCGACGCTGACCTTGCCGGGCGGCACCGAGTTCCAGTTCGACTACAGCAACTCGGCTCCGGGCAACGCCAAGGACCAGTCCGGCTTCGGCCTCCAGGTCATCAAGCAGGACAACCCGGGCCCGGGCAACGTCGGCGGCCTGAAGGGCACCTACAACCGGGTGTCGGTCAAGCTGCCGGGCTGGCAGTCGCTGGCGCCGGGCGCCTCGATCGACATGGACTTCGTCTACTACCTGCCGGTGTCCACCCCGTCGAACTGGACGGTCAACGTGGGCGGGACGCTGTACGGGATCAAGGGCGACCTGACCCGCGGCGCGGTGGACGGCGGTACGCCGACCCCCACCCCGACTCCGACTCCGACGGGCTCGGCCACGCTGACCCCGACCCCCACTCCGACTCCGACGGGCTCGGTCACCCCGACCCCGACCCCCACTCCGACCTCGGGCGCCTGCACGGCCGCCCCGAGCTGGAGCGCCGACACCGCCTACGCGACCCCCACCAAGGTCTCGTGGAAGGGTCACTACTACCAGAACAAGTGGTGGACCAAGGGTGACGACCCCGCGGCCAGCGGCTCGTGGGGTGCCTGGACCGACCTCGGGGCCTGCTGATCGGCGAGGCCCGCTGAGGTGACGGACGGCGGTGGCGGTGCACCCGGTCGGGGGGTGTGCCGCCACCGCTTCGTCGTCTCCCCGTCAACCGGGAAACCCGTCAGCCGGGGACCACGGGATCAGGCGCCGACCTTGAGGTCGCGCAGCAGCTTGGCGACGTGGCCGGTGGCCCGCACGTTGTAGAAGGCGTGCTCGACCTTGCCCTGCTCGTCCACCACGACGGTGGAGCGGATCACACCGAGGTAGGTGCGGCCGTAGTTCTGCTTCTCGCCGAAGGCGCCGTACGCCTCCAGCACCTTCTTCTCCGGGTCGGACAGCAGGGTGACCTTGAGGTTCTCGGCCTCGCGGAACTTGCCGAGCTTCTCCGGCTGGTCCGGGGAGATGCCGATGACGTCGTAGCCGGCGCCCGCGAAGACCTCCAGGTTGTCGGTGAAGTCGCAGGCCTGCTTGGTGCAGCCGGGGGTGAGGGCGGCGGGGTAGAAGTAGACGATGACCTTGCGGCCCGCGTGGTCGGCGAGGGACACCTGGTTGCCGTCGGCGTCGGACAGGCTGAAGGCGGGCGCGGTGTCACCGGGCTGGAGACGCTCACTCACGGTCGTACTCTCCTGGGTGCTGGGACGGGCGGTCGTACCACGGCAAACTTACCTCCGATGGTGGGTGGGGCCGCGCGGCCGTGTTGGGTAGCTGACACACTGGGTCAGTCGCACCGATCGCACGGATCGGACGGAACAACATCGCAAGTGAATGGGGTGGCCCGAGTGGGCGAGGCGAGCACGCAGGACAAGTCGGCGCGGACGACCGCCCAGATCGAGGCGGACATCGAGCGGACGCGTGACCGGCTGGCGTCGACCCTGGACGAGCTGGCCGTCCGCGTCCACCCGAGCACGATCTCCGCCCAGGTCAAGGCCAAGGCGTCGGCCGCCATCGAGGAGAAGACGGCCCAGGCCTACGTGGCCGCCAGCGGCGTGGTGGAGAGGGTCCGGGCGCAGTTCGTGGACGAGAAGGGCCAGCCGCGCCGGGAACGGGTCATCCCGGCCGCGCTGGTCGGCGTGGGCCTGGTGCTGCTGGTCGCCTCGGCCCGCAAGCGCCGCAAGGGCTGAGCTCCGAGGGACGGAAGGCCGGGCGCGAAGAGCGCCCGGCCTTCCGCGTGCCGGACCGGCGTTCCTTCCGCGTGCCGGACCGGCGTTCCTTCCGCGTGCCGGACCGGCGTTCCTTCCGGATGCCGGGCTGGCGTCACGCCCCGCGCCCGGGGGAGGTACCTTCGGGACCGTGAGTACGAACGACGAATCGACCCGCTCCGACCAGACGCACGAGCCCGTCCGCCACGACCGGCTCGGTGAGAAGCTGCCGATCCGGATGCTGCACGACCGCGTACTGGTGCGCATCGAGGGCAGCGAGGGCGAGCGCCGCTCGACCGGCGGCATCCTGATCCCGGCGACCGCGGAGCTCTCCAAGCGCTGTACCTGGGCGGAGGCCGTCGCGGTGGGCCAGAGCGTGCGCTCGGTGGAGCCGGGCGACCGGGTGCTGTACGACCCGGAGGACAAGCTGGAGGTCGAGGTCCGCGGCGCCACGTACGTGCTGCTGCGCGAGCGCGACCTGCACGCCGTCGCCGCGACCCGCTTCGGCGACACCGAGGGCTCGACCGGCCTCTACCTGTGACGCGGCGCCACCTGTGACGGCGGAACCCGCGGGCCCGGAGCGGCTGCGCTACATCTTCGAGGCGGGTGTGGTCGGTACGGGGCTGTGGCCGGAGGGCGTCGACAGCCCGTACGGATACCCGGCCGAGCCCTCGCGGCTGCCGATCGGCGCCGGGCTGGCGGCCGAGCTGGACGAGTTGTCCGTCTGGTTCCAGACCTCGGTGGACTGGGACTACCCGCCGGACCCGTCGCCCTGGTCGGGGGAGGAGAAGGACCGCTTCAACGCCCGGGCCCGCGCCGCGCTGGACGCGCTGCGCGCGGAACTCGGCCCGCGCTGGACGGTCGTGGACGGGTTCCGGCCGGTCGACTGAGCCACCTTCCGCGCCCCGGTGCCCCCGACCCCGGTCGGGGGCACCGCTGTTTCCGGGGCCGGGCCGCCCGGGGACTGTCGGTGGCGGGCGCTAGGGTCCCGGCATGAGTGTGCCGGTGATCGGGGACGGGGAGCGTCGGGCCAGGCTGGGCCGGCGGCAGCTGTTGGCGCCGTCGGTGCGGGCGGCGCGGGTGGAGGACGTGGCCGACGCGGTGGTCGGGCTGCACGCGACGGACGCGGCCACGGTGTACCTGTCGGCCTGCGCGCGGCTGGCGGCGCCGTCGGCGGCCGAGGTGGACCGGGCGCTGTACGAGGACGTCTCGCTGGTGAAGCTGCTGTCGATGCGTCGGACGATCTTCGCGGTGACGGAGGGCCTTGCCCCGTACGTGAGTTCGGCGGCGGCGCGGGCGATCGCGGCCAAGGAGCGGGCGACGCTGCTGAAGCACCTGCGGGACTTCGCCGAGGGCTGGGACGAGGCCAGGCTGGGGCAGGCGGAGCGCGAGGTGCTGGCCGCGCTGGCCGGGCGCGGGGAGGCGACGACCAAGGAACTCGCCGAGGACGTGCCGCAGTTGCGCGAGACGATGCTGATGTCGGCGGGCAAGCCGTACGCGGCGACGCAGAGCGTGGGCAGCCGGCTGCTGCGGCTGCTGGCCTCGGACGGGCATGTGCGCCGCTGCCGTCCGCGCGGCTCCTGGCTGAGCAGCAGCTACCCGTGGGCGCTGGTGCCGCAGTGGCCGGAGGTGCCGGTGCGGGAGGCCAAGGCCGAGGTGGTGCGGCGCTGGCTGGCGGCGTACGGGCCGGGGACGGTCGAGGACGTGAAGTGGTGGACGGGCTGGACGCTGGGGGACGTCCGTCGGGCGCTGGCGGACCTCGGGGCGCGCGATGTGGCGCTGGCCGACGGGACGGCCGCGCTGGTGCTGCCGGGGGACGAGGCGCCGGTGGCGGAGCCGGAGCCGTGGGCGGCGCTGCTGCCGGCGCTGGACCCGGCGGTGATGGGCTGGCGCGGGCGGGACTGGTACCTGCGGCCGCGGGACGTGCCGGCGCTGTTCGACCGGGCGGGCAACGCCGGGCCGACGGTGTGGTGGTGCGGCGAGGTGGTGGGCGGCTGGGCGCAGCGTGCCGACGGCGAGGTGGTGTGGCGGTTGTTCCGGGACGTCGGGGCGGAGGCGGTGGGGGCCGTCGCGGTGGAGGCGGAGCGGTTGGCGGGCTGGCTGGGGGAGGTGCGGGTGACGCCGCGGTTCCGGACGCCGCTGGAGCGGGAGCTCAGGGGCTGAGGGGGGCTGCGGTGGGCTCAGGGGCTCAGGGGCTGAGGGCGGGCGGTGTCCCCTGCTGGGTGACGGGTCCGCCGGTGGCGGTGGGCCCGCCGCCGGTGGGCCGGGTGGGCCGGGGCGTCGGCTTGGGGGCGGGGCTGGGCTGTTCGGGGTCGGTGGGCTTGGGGGGTTGCGGGCTGGGGGCGGCCGGGCCGGTGGCGGGTGCTTCGGTGGTGGTGGGGGTGCTGGGGGTCTGGGCGGGGGCCGGTTCGGTGGCGGTGGGGCCGGTGCTCGGGGTGGTGGTGGCGCTGGGGCTGGTGCTCACGGGTGCGGTGGGGAAGATCGGGCCGGTGGGGGCGGCGGGTCCGGTCTGGAGGTCGAAGTCCTGGGTGGGGGCGCCGTCGAGGGCGGCGGTCATGTAGGCGGTCCAGATCCGGGTGGGGAAGGCGCCGCCGTTGATCCGGGTGAACCCGGCGGTGCCGGCCAGCGGTTCCTTGGCGTGGGTCTTCGGGTTCTCCCGGAACAGGCCGACGGTGGTGGCGAGTTCGGGGGTGTAGCCGGCGAACCAGGCGGAGAGGTTGGAGTCGGTGGTGCCGGTCTTGCCGGCGGCGGGGCGGTTCAGGTCGAGGGCGGCCGCGCCGGTGCCGCGGGGGCTGATGACGTCGCGCAGCACGTCGGTGACGGAGTCGGCGATCTGCCGGTCGAGTGCTTCGGTGGCCTTGTGTTCAGGCATCTTGGGGACGTCGACGGAGCCGCCGGGGTTGACGCGTTCGAGTTTGAGGACGGACCAGGGGGTGTGCGCCTGGCCGTGGGCGGCGAGGGTGGCGTAGGCGCCGGCCAGGTCGAGGGCGCTGGGGGTGGCGGTGCCGAGGGTCATCGAGGTGTTGGCCGGGTCCATGCCGCGGACGCTGTCGGGGATGCCGAGTTTGATGGCGGTCTCGCGGACGCGGGCGAGTCCGGCGTCCACGCCTTCCTGGGCGTAGACGGAGTTGACGGACTTCACCATGGCCTGGCGCAGGGTGATGGTGCCGTAGTCGGTGTCGTCCTCGTTGGGCGGGGCGTACGGGGTGGGGCCGCCGGTGACGGGGCGTTCGCTGGTGCCGTCGTAGCGGGTTTCGGTGGTGATCGGGCGGCCGTCGACGCTGTGCTGGGCGATCAGGCCGGCGGCGAGGTCGATCGGTTTGAAGGTGGAGCCGATCTGGTTGTCCTGGCGCAGCGCGTCGTTGAAGGGCTGCTTGACGTAGTCGGGGCCGCCGTAGACGGCGACGACCCGGCCGGTGGCGGGTTCGACGGAGGCGCCGGCGACGCGGACGTCGGTGTCGGTGGTGGGGCGGGCCTGGGGGTCGAGTTCGCCGGTGAGCTGTTCCTGGACGGCTCGGGCGAAGGCGTCCTGGCGGGGTTTGTCGAAGGTGGTGGTGATGCGCCAGCTGCCGGACTTGAGGGTGGCGGCGTCGAGGGTGCCGGAGGAGATGAGGTAGTCGTCGGCGACGCCGACCAGGTAGCCGGCCTGGCCGGCCAGGCCGGTGGCGGGCCTGGGGTCGATCGGTTCGGGGAAGGTGGTGGCGGCGCGGTCGGCGGGGGTGAGGAAGCCGAGTTGGACCATGCCGTCGAGGGTGTAGTGCCAGCGGGCGATCGCCTTCTCGCGGTTGGCGGGGGTGGCGGTCCTGACGTCGTAGAGGCTGGGGGCCTGGAGCAGTGAGGCGAGGTAGGCGCCCTGGCCGAGGGTGAGTCGGGAGGAGTCGACGCCGTAGTAGGCGTGGGCGGCGCTCTGGATGCCGTAGGCGCCGCGGCCGAAGTAGCTGCTGTTGAGGTATCCGGCGAGGATCTCGCGTTTGTCGAGCTGCTGGTCGACCTTGAGGGTGATGAGCAGTTCGCGGCCCTTGCGTTCGAGGGTCCGGTCCTGGGTGAGGTAGTAGTTCTTGACGTACTGCTGGGTGATGGTGGAGCCGCCCTGTGTGCCCTTGCCGGTCAGGCTGTTCCAGCCGGCCCGGAGGATCCCTTTCAGGTCGATGCCGCGGTTCTGGTAGAAGGTGCGGTCCTCGGCGGAGACGACGGCCTGTTGGGTCGGGAGCGGGATCTGGTCGATGGTGACGTCGGTGCGGTTGACGGCGCCGGTGCGGGCGATCTCGGTGGTGCCGTCGGCGTAGAGGTAGATGTTGTTCTGGGCGACGGCGTGGGCGTTGGGGTCGGGCACCGGGACGATGACGTAGAGCACGGCGAAGCCGCCGGCGGCGAGCAGCAGCAGGGTGGCGAGGGTGCCGAGGGTGACCCGCCAGGTGGGCAGGAGCCGGCGCCGGAACGGGAGGGCGCGGCGGGCTTCGCGGCGGGCGGCCCGTTTGGCCTGGCGGCGGGTGCTCAAGGTCATGGCGAGATTATCTGCTATTTGACGTTTGGTCAGGCGGGAAAAACCGGGTGCGGGCGGTGGGGGCCGGCGGTACGGTGAAAGGTGCAAACCACATAGCGCACCCACTTTCGCAGCTCCGCTCGTTCGCTCGGTACCCCCGGGTTCGGACGGTCGGAGCCGCTGGGGTGTGTGCGGATGTCGCTGGGCGTTCTCCTCCGCCCATATTTGTCGACAAGGAGACAATATGCTCTACGCCGCCGTCGCTCGCGGCTCCTTCCGCCGCTACTCCACCTACCGGGCCGCCACCGTGGCCGGCACCTTCACCAACACCGTCTTCGGCATCATCCTGGCCTCCTCCTTCCTCGCCCTCTGGCAGGCCCGCCCCAACCTCGGCGGCTACGACCAGAGCCAGGCCGTCACGTACATCTGGGTCAGCCAGAGCCTGCTGGTCACCGTCGCGGTGTGGGGCGGCGGCTTCCAGGACGACCTCCAGGCCCGCTTCCGCAGCGGGGACATCGCCGTCGACCTCTACCGTCCGGTCGACTTCCAGTGCTGGTGGCTGGCCTCCGACCTCGGCCGGGCCGCCTTCCAGGCGCTGGTCCGCGGCACCGTGCCGATGCTGATCGGCGCGCTGGTGTTCCGCGTCCGGCTGCCCGAACACCCGCTGACCTGGGCGCTGTTCCTGTGCTCGGTCCTGCTGGCGGTGGTGGTCAGCTTCGGGCTGCGCTTCCTGGTCTCGATCACCGGGTTCTGGCTGCACGACTCGGAGGGGGTGCGCTCGGTGATGCTGGTGGTCTCGATGTTCTTCTCCGGGATGCTGCTGCCGATCGGGCTGTTCCCCGGCTGGCTCGGCGACCTCGGCCGGGTGCTGCCCTGGGCGGCACTGGTGCAGGTCCCCGCCGACATCTTCCTGGAGCGCCGGAGCGCCGGTGCGGCGCTCGGAACGTTCGGCACGCTCGGCACGCTCGGCTTCCAGCTCGGCTGGGCGGCCGTGCTGCTCGCCGCCGGCCGGGGCGCCCAGTGGCTGGCGACCCGCAAGGTGGTGGTGCAGGGTGGCTGAGCGGCTCACGCACCGGCCCTCCCCGCACCGGCCCTCCCCGCGCGCGCACTTCGCGGGGGAGCCGTTCGTCCGGGACGCCCCCGTGCCCCGCGCCGTCTGGGCGCTGCGCTCCTGGTGGCTCTGCGCCCGGATGTGGATGCGCTCGACGATGGCCTACCGGGCCTCCTTCGCGCTGAACCTGGCGGCCAGCCTGGTCGTCCACTCACTCGACTTCGTGGTGCTGGTGATCATGTTCCGGCACACCGACCGGCTCGGCGGCTGGAGCCTGCCGGAGATCGCCTTCCTGTACGCCACCGCCACCTTCTCGCTCGGCGTCGCCAACATGGCGGTCGGCTCGGTGGACGGCCTCGGCGAGCGGATCGTCAGCGGATCGCTGGACAGCATGCTGATCCGGCCCGCGCCCGCGCTCGCCCAGCTGTGCGCCGAACGCTTCTCGCTGCGCCGGATCGGCCGCCCGCTCCAGGCCGTGGTGGTGCTGGTCTGGTCGCTGGCCGAGCTGGACGTGCACTGGACCTGGGACCGGGTGCTGCTGGTACCCGTCCTGCTGGTCTGCGGCACCGCCATCTTCTGCGCGATCTTCGTCGGCGGCGCCACCGTCCAGTTCTGGTGGGGCGAGTCCAAGGAGCTCCAGAACTCCTTCACCTACGGCGGCGCGACCCTGCTGCACTACCCGCCGACCATCTTCGCCAAGGAACTGGTCGCCGGGGCGGTCTTCGGCGTCCCGCTGGCCTTCGTCAACTGGCTGCCCGCGCTGCGCATCCTCGACCGGCCCGACCCGCTCGGCTTGCCCGCCGCCTTCCAGTTCGCCTCGCCGGTCGCCGCCGCGGTCTGCGTCCTCGCCGCCGGCCTCGCCTGGCGCGCCGGGCTGCGCGCCTACCGCGGCACCGGCAGCTGAACCCTCCCCGCCGAACCCTCCCCACTCCCGAAGGAGCACCCATGGCACTGATCGAACTCCAGGACGTCCACCGCACCTTCACCGTACGGGCCCGCACCGGCCGGTTCAGCCGGGTCAAACGCGAGGTCCGCGCGGTGGACGGGCTCAGCTTCACCGTCGAGGCCGGCGAGTGCGTCGGCTACATCGGGCCCAACGGCGCCGGCAAGTCCACCACCATCAAGATGCTCACCGGCATCCTCGTCCCCAGCTCCGGACGGCTGCGGGTGGCCGGCGTCGACCCGGCCCGCGAACGCGTCGCGCTGGCCCGCCGGATCGGCGTCGTCTTCGGCCAGCGCACCACCCTCTGGTGGGACCTGCCGCTGCGCGACTCCTTCGAACTCGCCCGCCGGATCTACCGGATCTCCGACGCCCGGTACCGCGAGAACCTCGGCCGCTGCGTCGAACTGCTCGACCTGGGCGCGCTGCTGGACACCCCGGTGCGCCAGCTCTCGCTCGGCCAGCGGATGCGCGGCGACCTCGCGGCGGCGCTGCTGCACGACCCCCAGGTGCTCTACCTGGACGAGCCGACCATCGGCCTGGACGTGGTCAGCAAGGGCAAGGTGCGCGAGTTCCTGCGCGAGGTCAACCGGGACCGCGGCACCACCGTGCTGCTCACCACCCACGACCTGACCGACATCGAGCAGCTCTGCGGCCGGGTGATGGTGATCGACCACGGCCGGGTGGTGTACGACGGCGGGCTGGACGGCCTGCACGCCACCGGCCGCAGCGAGCGGACGCTGGTGGTCGACCTCGCGGAGGAGCTCGACCACCCGGTCGAGGTGCCGGGGGCCCGGGTCACCAGGGTCGAGGGGCCGCGCCAGTGGCTGGCCTTCCCGGCCCAGGACAGCGCCGCGCCGATCGTGGCCGCCGTCGCCGCCCGCTACCCGCTGGTGGACCTGTCGGTGCGTGAGCCGGCCATCGAGGACGTGATCGCCCGGATGTACGCGGAGGTCGCGATCGGCTGACCTGCGGGGCCGCCCTCCCTGGGCTCTCTCCCGGGGCTCGCTTCCGGGGCTCGCTTCCGGGCCGTCCTCTCGGGCCGTCCTCTCGGGCCGCGCTCCCGGCCGTCGCACGCCCGTGCGGTGGTCGGGAGCGTGTTCCGGTCCCCTTAGCCGGTGCGGGTGGTGATCGTTACCTCGGTGCTCCGGCGCGAGTTGATCAATCGTCACTCACCGAGACCGGAACCGGAGGACGGGGATGAGCCTGGACGTCTGCGTGGTCGGACTGGGCAGGGTGGGCCTGCCGCTGGCGGTGCGGATCGCGCTGAAGGGCCACCGGGTGACCGGCGCGGACACCGCGCCCGGCGTGGTGGACAGCGTCAACCGGGGCGTACCGCCGTTCCCCCGGGAGGAGGGCCTGGACGAGGCGCTCAAGCGGGTCGTCGCCGAGGGCCGGCTGCGGGCCACCACCGACACCACGGCCGCGGCGGCCCGCTCCGAGGCCGTCGTGCTGGCCGTCCCGCTGGTCACCGCCGCCGGCGGCAGCCCGGACTTCGCCCTGCTCGACGCGGCCACCGAAGCCGTCGCGGCCGGGCTGCGCCGGGGCACCCTGGTCAGCTACGAGACCACCCTGCCGGTCGGCACCACCCGGGAGCGCTGGGCGCCCCGGCTGGCGGCCGGGTCGGGGCTCGCCGCCGGGGCCGACTTCGCGCTGGTGTTCAGTCCGGAGCGGGTGAGCGCCGGGCGGGTCCTCGCCGACCTGCGGCGCCATCCCAAGCTGGTCGGCGGCATCGACCGGGCCTCCACGCGCGGCGGCGCCGAGTTCTACCGGGCGGTGCTGGACTTCGACCCCCGCCCGGATCTGCCCCGCCCCAACGGCGTCTGGGAGCTGGCCTCGCTGGAGGCGGCCGAGTTCAGCAAGCTCGCCGAGACCACGTACCGGGACGTCAACATCGCGCTGGCCAACCAGTTCGCCCGGTACGCGGACGAGGTCGGGGTGGACTTCGCGGAGGTCGCCGAGGCCTGCAACTCGCAGCCGCACAGTCACCTGCACCGGCCGGGCATCGCGGTCGGCGGGCCCTGCCTCCCGGTGCACCCGCGGCTCTACCTGTGGAACGACCCGGGCGCGACGGTGGTCCGGGCGGCGCGCGAGGCCAACCTGGCGGTGCCCGGGTACGCGGTGGGCGCGCTGGCGGGGGCGGTGCCGGGCGGGATCGCCGGGCAGGGCGTGCTGGTGCTCGGCGCGGCGTACCGGGGCGGGGTCAAGGAGACGGCGCACTCCGGGGTGTTCCCGCTGGTCGAGGCGGTGCGGTCGGCGGGCGCGCGGCCGTACGTCAGCGACCCGCTGTACGAGGCGGAGGAACTGGCGGCGCTCGGGCTGCCGCCGTACGGCGGGGAGCCGGTGGTGGCGGCGGTGCTCCAGGCCGACCACCCGGAGTACCGGGACCTGACGCCGGCGGACCTGCCGGGGGTGCGGGTGCTGCTGGACGGGCGGCGGTGCACGGACCCGGAGCGCTGGGCGGGCGCGGAGGAGCGGCGGATGGTCCTGGGCGGGGCGTGAGGGCGCTCGCGCGTCGTGCAGTGCCTGCCGGGGGCGCGTGATCGTGGGCCGCGCCTCCGTACGCGCCGGTCAGCGGGCAGACTGGCGGGGTGAGTGACGAAGCCTTCAGCGGAACCGGCCCCGGGGTCCGGTTCACCGCGGCCGATGAGCAGAAGAGACGCGGCGTCCGCCGGATGAAGACCATCGCGACCGGCCTGCTGGCCTTCGCGACCCTGGTCTTCGCCCTCTCCACCTGGGCCAAGGCGGCCGGCGCCGGCCCCTGGGCGGGGTACGTGGCGGCCGCCGCCGAGGCGGGCATGGTCGGCGCGCTGGCCGACTGGTTCGCGGTGACGGCGCTGTTCCGCCGCCCCTTCGGTCTGCCGATCCCGCACACCGCGATCATCCCGACCAAGAAGGACGCCTTCGGCCGCTCGCTCGGCGACTTCGTCGGCGAGAACTTCCTCTCCGGCCACGTGGTGCGCGGCCGCCTCGCGGCGCTGGGCATCGGCCGCCGGCTGGGGGAGTGGCTGGCCGCGCCGGGCAGCGCCGAGCGGGTCACCAAGGAGGCCTCGGCGGCGCTGCGCGGCCTGCTCGAGGTGCTGCGCGACGACGACGTGCGGGCGGTCGTCGCCGAGGCGGTGACCAGACGGGCCGCCGCCACCTCGGTGGCCGAGCCGATGGGCCGGATGCTCGGCAAGGTGGTCGCGGACGGCGGGCACCACGGGGTGGTGGACCTGGTCGCGGTCCGGGCGCACGGCTGGCTGACCGCCAACCACGAGGACGTCGTCCGGAAGGTCACCCAGAAGACCCCGGGCTGGACGCCCCGGTTCCTCGACCAGCAGGTCGGCGAGCGGGTCTACAAGGAGCTGCTGCGCTTCGTCACCGAGATCCGGGACGACCAGGACCACCCGGCCCGCGGCGCGATCGACAACTTCCTCGCCGACTTCGCGACCGAGCTGCAGACCGACCCGGAGACCATCGCCCGGGTCGAGCGGGCCAAGGGCGAACTGCTGGCCCGCCCCGAGGTGCAGGACCTGATCAACTCCACCTGGGCGGCCGTGCGCACCCTGGTGATGGGGGCGGCCGAGGACGAGGACAGCGAACTGCGCCGGCGCATCCGCGACGGCGTGCGCCGCTTCGGCGAGCGCCTGGCCACCGACCCCAAGCTCCAGGCCAAGGCGGACGGCTGGCTCCAGGACGCCGCCCAGTACCTGGTGGACACCTACCGCACCGAGATCACCTCGCTGATCTCCGAGACGGTGGCGGGCTGGGACGCCGACGAGGCCTCCCGCAAGATCGAGGCCAACGTCGGCCGCGACCTCCAGTTCATCCGGATCAACGGCACCGTGGTCGGCGCCCTGGCCGGACTGCTGATCCACACGATGGCGGTCGCGCTCGGGGGGTGACCCCGGTACGGGGGCCGATCCCGGTACAGGGACCGATCCCGGTACGGGGCCGATCCCGGTACGGGGCCGATCCCGGTACGGCGGGAGCGGCTTGGGCCTATCCTGGGCCGAACTCCGCGATACGCGCGTAGAAGCACGGAGAAGGAAGAAGGGAACCACCGTGGTCCAGCCGGACGGAAGTCGGATCGGCCCCAGCGTCAGTCGGATCGAGCCCGCCGAGCGGAGCATCGAGGCGTTCATCGCCGGGATGCCCAAGGCGGAACTGCACGTGCACCACGTCGGCTCGGCCTCGCCGCGCGTCGTCGCCGAGCTGGCCGCCAGGCACGCCGGCAACTCCAAGGTGCCGACCGACCCGGCGGCGCTCGCCGAGTACTTCACCTTCACCGACTTCGCGCACTTCATCGACGTGTACCTGAGCGTCGTGGACCTGGTCCGGGACGCCGAGGACGTCCGGGCGCTCACCTACGGCGTGGCCGAGGACATGGCCCGGCAGAACATCCGGTACGCCGAGCTGACCATCACCCCGTACTCCTCGGTCAGGCGGGGCATCCCCGAGGTCGCCTTCATGGAGGCGATCGAGGACGCCCGGCTGCGCGCCGAGAAGGAGCTCGGCGTGGTGCTGCGCTGGTGCTTCGACATCCCCGGCGAGGCCGGGCTGGAGTCCGCCGAGGTGACGGCGCGGCTGGCCACCGGGCTGGCCCCCGAGGGCCTGGTCAGCTTCGGCCTCGGCGGCCCGGAGATCGGCGTGCCGCGGCCGCAGTTCAAGCCGTACTTCGACCGGGCCCGGGCGGCCGGCCTGCACAGCGTCCCGCACGCGGGCGAGACCACCGGCCCGGAGACGGTCTGGGACGCGATCCGGGAGCTCGGTGCCGAGCGCATCGGGCACGGCACCCAGGCGGTGAAGGACCCGGCGCTGCTCGACCACCTGGGCGAGCACCGCATCCCGCTGGAGGTCTGCCCGACCTCCAACATCGCCACCCGGGCCGTGGAGCGGATCGAGGACCACCCGATCAAGCGGATGGTGGACGCCGGGCTGCTGGTGACGGTCAACAGCGACGACCCGCCGATGTTCGGCACCGACCTCAACACCGAGTACGCGGTGGCGGCGCGGCTGCTGGGCCTGGACGAGGCGGGGGTGGCGGGGCTGGCCCGCAACGCCGTCGAGGCCTCCTTCCTGGACGGGGCGGGCAAGAGCCGGCTGGCCGGGGAGATCGACGCCTATCTGGCGGGCTGGCGGCGGGCGTAGCCCCCGGAGCCCCGCTCATCACCGCGTTTCCCCTGGTGAACCGCCCCGTCGACCTCGGTCGGCGGGGCGGTTCCGTCGTCGGCGCCCACTTCGTCCGGGTGGTGGTGCCAAAGTGGTGCCACAAATGGCTCGACATGGCATCACCGCCGTGTCATGCTTTCGGACATGGACCTCACGCCGTACGTCGAAAACCTCCGGAACGAGCTCGCGGTGGCCGCCGCCACCGGGGGCGACGAAGCCCGCGCGTTGGCCGAACGGCTGACGCTCCCGCTGGAGTCGGCCGTGCGGCTCACCCTGCTCAACGCGCTCTCGGCCGCCATGGGCGAGGTCACCCGCGACCTCGCCCCCGGCTCGGTGGACGTTCGGCTGCGCGGTGTCGATCCGGAGTTCGTGGTCACGGCGCCGCCCGGCTCGGGCGCCTTCCACGGCGATCTGCCGCCGGTGGCGCCACAGCCGGCCCCAGTGGCGCCACCCGTGGCGCCATCGGTGTCCGGGCTGTCGTTCTCGGCGGCATCGGAGTCGGACGAGACGGCCCGGATCAACCTGCGGCTGCCCGCCCAGCTCAAGGCCCGGGCCGAGGAGGCCGCCGGCGAGGCCGGCCTCTCGCTCAACGCCTGGCTGGTCCGGGCCGTCGCCGGCGCGCTGGAGGGCGCCGAGCCGGCCCGCCACCCGGTCGCCGATCCGGGCAGCCGGGTCCCGCGCAGCGTCGGCGGCCAGGGCTTCACCGGCTGGGTCCACTAGCCAGGCATCCGGTGCTCTTACGCCGCACCGCCCGCACCACCTTCTGCACCTTCGACGTCACCCCCGCTCCGACCAGCGGGAACACCCACACGAGTCAAGAGGACGGGACAGCCATGCCCACGTACGAGACCGACGGACCGATCTCCGCCATCCTCGAGTTCGACATCGGATCGGTCTGGATCAAGGCGAGCAAGCGCACCGACGCCGTGGTCGAGGTCCGGCCCGCCAACCCGGCCAATGAGGCGGACGTCAGGGCCGCCGAGCAGACCCAGGTCGACTTCTCGGCCGGCCGGCTCGGCATCAAGGCCCCCAAGCAGCGCTCCGTCTTCACCAGCAAGAAGGGCTCGATCGAGATCCTGGTAGAGCTGCCGGTCGGCTCCGAGGTCCACAGCGAGTCCCCGATGGCCGAGTTCATCACCGAGGGGCCGCTCGGGGCCTGCCGGCTGAAGACCTCGCTCGGCCGGATCCAGGTCGAGCACGCCGACAGCGCCCGGCTGGACAGCGGCTTCGGGGACGTCCGGCTCGGGGGCACGGCCTGGGACGCCGAGGTGACGGGCGCCGGCCGGATCGAGATCGGATCCGTCGGGGGCCGGCTGACGGTCAAGAACAGCAACGGCGACACCGAGATCGAGGAGGTGCGCGGCGCGCTGCGCGCCAACTCCTCCAACGGCCGGATCCACGTCGGTTCCGCCGAGGGGGACGTGGACGCCAAGTCGGCGCACGGTCACATCCGGGTCGGCCGGGTGGTCCGCGGAAAGGTCACCCTCCAGACCAGCGTGGGGGACGTCGAGGTCGGCATCGCCGAGGGCACCGCGGCCTGGCTCGACGTGCACAGCAAGGTCGGCGGCGTCCGCAACGACCTCGGCCCCACCCAGGGCCCGGGCGAAGCCGTCGAGACGGTCGAGGTCCACGGCCGCACCCAGGTCGGCAACGTCATCGTCCGGAGGGCCTGATGGCGGCGGCCCCGGCGATCTCGGCCACGGGGCTCACCAAGTCCTACGGGGACAAGGCGGTGCTGAGGGGCGTCGACCTGGAGATCCCGGCGGGCAGCGTGTTCGCCCTGTTAGGGCCCAACGGCGCCGGCAAGACCACCACCGTGCAGATCCTCTCCACCCTGATCCCGGCCGACGGCGGGACGGCCCGGGTGGCCGGCCACGACGTCGACCGCGAGGCCGGCGGGGTGCGGAAGACGATCGGGGTGACGGGCCAGTTCTCGGCGGTGGACAACCTGCTGACCGCCGAGGAGAACCTGCTGCTGATGGCCGACCTCAACCACCTCCGCCGTCGGGAGGGGCGGAGGCGGGCCGAGGACCTGATGCGGCGGTTCGACCTCACCGAGGCCTCCCGCCAGGCCGTCGTCACCTACTCCGGAGGCATGCGGCGCAAGCTCGACCTCGCGATGACGCTGGTCGGCGACCCGGAGGTGATCTTCCTGGACGAGCCGACCACCGGGCTGGACCCGCGCAGCCGGCGCACCATGTGGGAGATCATCCGGAGCCTGGTCGCCGACCAGGGGGTGACGATCTTCCTCACCACCCAGTACCTGGAGGAGGCCGACCGACTCGCCGACCGGATAGCCGTCCTGGACGGCGGCCGGATCGTCGCCGAGGGCACCGCCGAGGAGCTGAAGCGGATCGTCCCCGGCGGGCGGATCCGCCTCCAGTTCGCGGACGCCGCCCGACTGGCCACCGCCGCCGCCCTGTTCGAGTACGCCGAGGCCGACACCGAGGCGCTGCGGCTGGAGATCCCGGGGGACAACTCCGTCCTCACCGTGAAGGCCGTCCTGGACACGCTCGACAACGCGTCCGCCCCGGCCGAGTCACTGGTCGTCGAGACGGCCGATCTGGACGACGTGTTCCTCCGACTGACCGGGGAGGGCGTGCGATGAGCATCGCCACGGGCACGGCCGGCCACGCGCTCGGCGACTCGCTGACCATGCTGCGCCGCAACCTCAAGCACGCGCTGCGGTACCCGTCGCTGACTTTCGCGGTCGTGGTGATGCCGGTCATGATGCTGCTGCTGTTCAACTACGCCTACGGCGGCACGCTGGGCGCCGGCATCGGCGGCGGCCACTACATCGACTACGTCACGCCGGGCATCGTGCTGATGGCGGCCACCTCCGGATCGCTGGTCACCGCCATCGGCATCTGCACCGACATGACCGAGGGGATCGTCAACCGCTTCCGCACGATGGCGATATCGCGCTCCGCCTTCCTGGCGGGGCACGTGGTGGGCAGCGTCATCCAGACCATGATCGGCCTGGTGCTGGTGATCGGCGCGGCCCTCGCGATGGGCTTCCGGCCGAACGCCGGGCCGGTGGAGTGGCTGGCGGCGATGGGGCTGCTGCTCTTCCTCACCATCGCGCTGACCTGGATATCGGCGGGCATCGGCCTGGTGGCCAAGACGGTCGAGAGCGCCAGCAACATGCCGATGCCGCTGCAGTTCCTGCCCTTCATCGGCAGTGCCATCGTGCCCACCGACTCCATGCCGGAGGCCATGCGCTGGTTCGCCGAGTACCAGCCCTTCACTCCCATGATCGAGACCCTGCGCGGGCTGCTGATGGGCACCGGGATCGGCACCAGCGCCTGGAGCGCCCTGGCGTGGTGCACGGCGCTGACGCTGGTCGGCTACTTCTGGTCGCGGAGCGTGTTCTACCGGCGGTGACGGGGGTGCGGCCGGTGGTGCGCCGGGCAGCCCGGGCGGCGGGGAGACCGTCGTCCGGGCTGCCTGGTGTCTCCGTAGTAAAGTCCCGGCAAAAGGCAACTCCGGGGGGAGCAAATGGCAGTGACGCGCCGCCAGAAGGTCGTGTGGTGGCTCCGGGGTGCGGCACTGGCGGCCTTGCTGGTGTACCTCCCGGGCTACTTCTCCTCCCGCCAGGGCGGGCTGGTCGAGGTCGAGCGCTGGCTGAACCACCCGGTGCTGCTGCTCGGGACGTCGATCGCGCTGGCCGTGGCCTCGGCGGTGGCCCAGTTCGAGTTCCGCACCAGGTGGGCGCAGATCGGTTGCGCGGCCGTCCTGTCGCCGCTCATCGTCGTCGGGGCGATGGTCGGCGCGTTGGCGTACATCTTCGGCAGCGAGGGCCAGGCCGAGCGGCGGCCCGGACCGGGGCATCCGGACAGGGTGCTGACCGTCACCAACATCGCCTCGCTCGACCCGGTCTACCGGGTGGAGCTGGTGTCCGGTACCGGCTGGTCGGCGCGTCACTGGAGCATGGGCACCTGGGACACCGAGGACGGCGACTTCATCCGCGTCGACTGGGCCGGACCGGACCTGATAACGATCACCAGGGAGACGAAGCTCACCGCCTTCGACGTCCTCCCGGACGGGAGCCTGGGCGAGCCCCGGGACCTGCCCCTGCCCCGGAACGGGGACGCCCCTCCGCCGTGAGCCGGGGGAGGGGCGCGCCTTTCGCGTCAGCGGCCGGGCATCACCAGGTGTCGATGCCCATGGTCTTGGCCGCGCTGTGGATGGCGTTGTAGTGCGGGATCGACATGTCGGACTTCTTCTTGTCGGCCGGAAGGTTCCGGTCGGCGGCCCGGAACTCGTCGCGGGCCTCGGCGAGCAGGCTGGTGCCGTGGGAGACCGGGACGTCCTTGGTGCCGTGCGCCGGGTGGGACTTGGCGGCGGTCTTGCTGCCGGCGTTGATCAGGGTGTTGCGGGCCTGGTTGTAGTCGGCGACCTTGATGGTCTTCGGGTTGCGGAGCTCCGCCTGGACCCCGGCCGTCGACTGCGCCTGTTCGGCGGCCGTGGCGGCGGGCGCGGCAGCGGCGGTGAGCGCACCTGTCATGAGGACGGTGGCGAAGGCGTTCCGAAGGCTCCTGTGCATGAGGGGGTCCCTTTCGATCGGAAAGCGTCGAGGATGCGCCCCGGGATGAGGAGAACGGAACGGTCGGGGCGCGAACGTCTCGGCCTTACCCCGGTGCCTGGAGGCGGAAAACCGGCTTCCGCTCGGGGGATTCGGTGAGGATGAGATCAGGCCTTTTCCCGATTTTGCTTCAATGTGATTGGTGTCCGCCCTGGGCTGCGGAACGCGTAAGGGCCCGGCACCTGGGGAGGTGCCGGGCCCTTACGGATGTGGAGCGCCAGGCCCGGGTTGCACGGACTCTTCCTACTGAAAGTAGGACGTACTCTGGTAGTACCGCTGACGCCTGGCGAGGGATCGTGCCCCTCGCTACGAGAAGAACATTAGCAGCTCATCGCACAAATGTTGAATCGGGGTCAGGTGTGAGGCGAAGGGACGTGGAACGCGCAAGGGCCCGACATCTGGGGAGATGTCGGGCCCTTGCGGATGTGGAGCGCCAGGCCCGGGTTGCACGGACTCTTCCTACTGAAAGTAGGACGTACTCTGGTAGTACCGCTGACGCCTGGCGGGGGATCTTGTCCCTCGCGACTGAGAGAACGTTAGCAGCTCAGAGCCCGTGCGCCCAATCGGGGGTCAGGCGGAGAACTCGCCCGCGCGGATGGCCGAGACGAGGTCGCGCCACTCGTCGGGAGTGAGGTGGGCGATGCCATCGGGTCGAAGGCTGCTGCGGACGAAGACGGCGTCGGGACCTATGGCCACCTCGGGGCAGTTGTTCCCATCTCCGCATGCGGTAGGCCTTTGCCAGGCGAGCTCATCCATGTCGGTTCCTCTCACAAGGTCTTCGCGATGCGCGAGATCAGGTCACGTGACTCATCAGGACCGAGCGCTCGATCTCTCATCGCGGCAATGACGCCCTGGTAGTTCTTGAGCTGGTTCACATCGGTCAGGAATGCCGGTGTGCCGATGGAGTCGAGTTGCACGGTGTCCAGGCGAGCAACCGGCCCTCGTGCGTACATGACCGCCTGGCCGGCTCCCTTGAAACCGCCGGCTCGGAACTCCACTACGCGCAGCGCCACGTTGGGGAGTTCCGACAGTGCCAGGAGATGCTCGAGCTGGGTGCGGGCCACGGCTGCTCCGCCGAACATCATCCGGAGCGCGGCCTCGTGAACGATCGCCTCGTACGGCATGGGGTCGGCTCGCGTGAGGAGCTGGGTCCGGAACATTCGGTTCTCTACCCGAGCTTCGACGTTCAGTGGCCTCAACGGCGGGTAGACCTCGCGGAATATCTCCCGAGCGGTGTCCTCGGTCTGCATCAAGCCGGGCACATGGCAGATCTGATAGGTCACGAGGCCGTGTGCATGATGCTCGACCTCTGAGATATCAAGCAGACCGGTGGAGACGAGTCCACGATGGTCCTCCCACCAGCCTTTTGACTTGTCTCCGGCCATCGCCGCCAGGGCGTCGACGTAGGCGGAGTCGCCTTCCTCGTACTCGGACGCAAGGGCGACCACCCGATCGGGGGTGATCGCATACATCCCCTGTTCGATGAGCGTGATCTTCGTGCGACTCAACCCGAGGACGGCGGCGGCCTCAGCAGTGGTCATGCTTGCGGCATCGCGCATCTTCCGTAGCTCGATACCGATCCGCTGCTTGCGTGCGCTCGGAATTTGGGGCATGGCGCCAAGCATCTAACGCGGTGAGGGTGCGAGTCCAGCCACTCTTTTTGGGGACAAGTTCCCAGAAGCATGGGACATGTTCCCAGTCTTGCCCTACAGTCTGTGATGCACCGATCACCGAACGGGTCGTCAGTAACGCCGCTCGGGCACCGAAGAACACCCATGTCCATTGGGCTCGTTCACGGCGACGCATCCGCCGGTCTCATCCCCATCCCCCCTGGGAGACCTCGTGCGCAACCTCAACTCCCCCTCCCTCACCCTCTCCCGTGGCGCCCTCCGCGACGGCATGGCCGGCGCCGGCTGGCCGCCCTCCCTCATCGCGGACGCCGAGCTCGCCATGGTCGAACTCATCGTCAACGCCTGGCGCCACGGCAGGACCACCTCCCCCGTCATCCTCATCGACCACCGCGCCACCACTCTCCGGGTCTCGGTCTCCGACCGCAGTCCGCTCCTGCCGGAGCAGCCGCGCGACCTCCCCCTCCTCTCCGAGTCCGGTCGGGGCCTCCAGCTTGTCGCCGGGCTCACCCACCGCTGGGGCGTCGATCCCCAACACCTGGGCAAGACCGTCTGGTTCGAGCTGATGCGGGAGCGCTGCCGGTGAGCGCCCACCACCCCATCCACCCCGCCGATCCGGCGCTCCTCCACCTCACCCCCCGCCAGCTCACCGAGCTGATCGTCGAACTCCGCGTCGAAGGGCGCGAGTTCGGCCTCCTCTGGCCCTCTGCCGAATCGGGCGAGGTCAACCTCTACGGCCACCGCCTGATCGACATCGGCAACATTCCGGCCAGCACCCTGATCAACCTCCTCGCGCTCCTGCGGGAGTACCGGCGAAGCCTTGGTGTCCGCCCCCAGTCGGAGTGAGCCCTCCGTCCTTGTCAGACTGGGGTCATGAACTCCGGCTCTGGTAAGAGAAAATGGGACGAGGACGGCGCCCTCCGGGCAGCGCTGAGAGACACAGCGGAGGAACTCGGGCTCGTCCTACCCGAGTCGGACGGGCAGTGGGGCTGCCTCGCGGAGTACCTCGGTGCGGGGAACGGCTTGCGCGCGGTGGTGTCTCCGCCGGGCAACGGACGGCGGACCTTCGACGTGCGCCTCCAGCTCAACCGCACGCCCGTGGCCGGCGGGGGGACTTCGGACCTCGCCAAGGCGGCCAGGGCGGTGGCGGCCTGGACGGGCGGCGCGGGGCTCGAAGAGACCCGGGCGCGTGCCTCGTGCATCAAGTACCGGCCCTGGGCCCTCGCCCACGAGCGCGAACCCTTCGGCAAGGTCGAGTTGACCTGGCTCGTCAAGCTCGACCGCATCCACTCGGCGCCGTTCAGCCGGCACCCGCGCGCCCACGAGGTGCTGGCGGCGGCGTACGCCCAGCCGGTGCTGCGCGGGCTGATGCCGGTCAACAGCCACTACAACCTGTGGTTCTCCACCACCATCGAGGAGTTCTGGAAGACGCATGTCGGCTACGTCCTCTGCCCGTACGACGAGGGGCTGTACGGGGTGCGGAGCCGCGGTGAGCTGATCGCGCGCACCGAGACGGCCGAGGAAGCCGTCGCCCTGGTGGCGGCCGCCCTCCCTGAGGGGATCGGCCCGGCGAGCTGACCCCCCCGCCGCGGCACGAGAAGTCGGACCGGCCGACTTCTCGCGCCGGCGGGAATCCGTCAAGTGGCGCTCCGAGGGCGGCCGCTCGCGTCGTCGGGTGCGTCGTCGGCCGCCGGGCCTCACATGGATTGCCGCCGAACGACTCCTTCGGATAGGAAGCTCGCATGCTTCGAGGCGACAGGACCGGGCTGCGGGCCCGGTACGACGAGGACATCCCGATCCTGCGGGCTGAGCTCTACGACGACGTGGCCAACTCCGCCCGCTCAGAGGGGCGTCCGTGGCGGCCGATCGTCCCCGGCTCGGAGGACCGGCGGCTCGTGGTGGACGAGAACGACAGCACGAACGTCCCCTTCTCCGTGGTGGAGCTGGGCGGCGGCACGCTGGTCGGCTCCGCGAACCTGTGGGGGATCGACACCCACCACCGGTCCGCGCACATCGGGTTGGGGCTGCTGCCGTCCTGCCGCGGCAAGGGCTACGGCGCCGACGTGGTTTCGGTGCTGTGCCACTACGGGTTCGTCGTGCGCGGCCTCAACCGGCTCCAGGTCGAGACCCTGTCGGACAACATCCCGATGCTGCGCGCCGCCGAGCGGAACGGCTTCGTCCGCGAGGGCGAACTGCGCTCCTCTGCCTGGGTGATGGGTCGGTTCGTGAACCAGGTGCTGCTCGGACTCCTCGCCGAGGACTGGAAGCCGGGAGCGAAGGCCTGAGGGCGGCCTGCCTGCCCGACCTTCCGGCCGCCGCGCGACTACTGGTGGTAGCAATCGCACGGCCGAAGTCCGCTCGGCCTGGCGAGCGGGCCGGTGGGCTCGCGTTCTCGGAAGGTCCAGGTCAGGCCGCTCGTCTTCCGTCGCCCTGCTCGGATCGGCCTCGAATTTGTCCGATTTCGATGACATTGCGAAATGTGACGCGCCGTATAGGAACAAGAAGAACTCTCCCGGCGGGATGTCGTCTCCCTGTAGGGTCATGATCAGGGGGCCCGGACAGGAAAGGGAATTCCCCAATCGAAAACCGGGAGTTTTCATGGTTTCACGGAGCATGCGGTCAAAGATCGCAAAGGTTTCTCTGGTCGGCATATTCTCGGCCGCCGCAATCACGACCGTCGCGCCTTCGGCATTCGCCGGCGGCACTAGCGGCACCACGAACGGCTGCTACTCCACCTGGGGCAACACGGGCTCCAACGCCCACTGCACCAACCCCGTCGTCACGGTGAGCGGCTACTACCAGAACTTCGGGTCGTGCAGCTACTCGAGCGACCAGTACTCCACGCGGTACTTCTACAGCCAGGGGTCCGCGCCCAACAACTGGGGTCAGGTCGACTGCACCTTCTCGATCAGCTACTCCAGGGTCAACTACGGCTGATCCACTGAAATAGCGCGGCGTTTGGGCCGTGTGGCCCCGGGGGCCCGCCGGGGCACGGCCCGGGGGAGGAAGTGAAAAACGGGGGGTGGGGAGTGGGGGTGTGCGGGATGTATC
>NZ_JBHTWX010000010.1:0-114317 GCF_042792155.1 Kitasatospora sp. NPDC056651
GCACAATAGCGGCGCGCGCGCCACCGCCCCGCTCAGCCGGGTGGCCGGGCGGGGCGGTGGCGCGGCGCCGGGGCGCCGGACGCGGCGCGGATCAGGTGGCGTCGGGGTCGAACGGGGGGCGCTCGCCGGGCGCCAGCGGGGCTCCGGCGGCGGCGGGCGCCGGGGCGGACTTCTCGAAGCTGACGCTGCCGCCGCGGCCGTTGACCGGCGCCGCGGGCTTGTCGTCCAGCACGGAGCGGATGTCCAGCGAGTCCTTCATGTCCTTGAGGCCCAGCGGGTCCTCCTGGTCGCCCAGGAGCTGCTTGCGGACGAAGGTCTTGGGGTTGAGGTCCTCGAACTCGAAGTCCTTGAACTCCGGGCCCAGCTCGCTGCGGATGTCCTCCTTCGCGGTGTCGGCGAAGGAACGGATCTTCCGGATGAAGCCCATGGTGTCCTGGATCAGCTTGGGCAGCTTGTCCGGACCGAAGATGATGATCGCCATGACGATCAGGGTCAGGAGCTCCAGCCCACCTACGTCGCTGAACACCTTTGCTCCCTAGCTCGTCGGACGACGGTTCCTATCAGGGTAATGGCCACCGGCGAGTCCCTGGTCCACGCTGGGATGAAGCCGTGGTAAAGACCTGCCGGTAGCCGAGGTGTCCGGAGCGGGACACCGGTGTCCTTCGAGCGCCGCCCTACCGGGTCTGGTGGCGCAGCGCGGCGATGTCGGCGGCGTAGCGCTCCGGGGAGCCGGGCGGGGTCGCGTCGCGGGTCGCGGCGACCGGGCGGCCGACGAAGTCCACCGGGACCTGCGCGGTCATCGGGACGAGGCCGCCGCGTCCGGCGCCGGAGCCGGGCGGGCTGACGGTGGTGCCGTGGCGTTCCTCGCCCTGGGTGCTGAGCCCGCCGACGCCGCCGAGCGTCACCGCGGCGACGGAGAAGGCACCCGCGGCGGCGAACACCAGCCGGCGCCCGCGCGCGGCGGACCGGAGGGCGGCCGCGGCCGGCTGCGGGCGGGCGGGGGCGGTGGCCTCCGGGCGGGCGGGGGCGGTGGCCTCCGGGCGGGCGGAGCGCCGGCCGATCAGCGGCCGCAGCACCGCGCCGCGCCCGAAGGCGCGCGGGTCGACCCCGGGGACCGGGGAGTCGGCGCCGAGCGCGCCCGCGCCGAAGGAGGCCCCGGCGCCGCGGCCGAAGGAGCCGCCGTCGAGCCGGCTGCCGCCGAGCGTGCCGGTGGCCGCGACCCCGCCGCCGGGCAGGTCGTCGTCGTCATCGCGGCGGCCGCGCCCGGTGGGCCGGCCGCCGTCCGCCGGGGCGTCCTCGGGGAGGTTGCCGACGGCCATCAGGCGGGCCATCAGCGAGGAGGAGGGGCCGGGTGTGCCGGCGCCGGTCAGCAGGTGTTTGACGGCGCGGTCCTCGTCGGCCTCGGCGAGGCACTGCGGGCAGGTCGCCAGGTGCGCCTGGACGCGGTCACGCGAGTCGTGGCCGAGTTCGCCGTCCACGAAGGCGGAGAGGCGCTCACCGAGGTGGTGCTCCTCGGCGGCGGCGGGGCGTACCGGGAGCGCGTGCAGCGCCGTGTCCGCGGGAAGCGCCACCGCCGGCTCGCCGGGCTCGTCGCCTCCGCGGCGGCCCGGCAGGGCCCAGCCCCGTCGGGTCAGGGGCCGGTCGGAGGCGTCCGACCGGCCCGAACCGGACCGGCTGGTTCCGCTCACGATCGCCTCCGTCCGCGCCCACCGGGCGCGACCGCGGCCTCGGCCGCACCGACGCCGACCGGCACCGCCTCCGGCTCCTCCGAGCCGCCGCGGCGCTCACGGCCGGGGGCCGAGCCGGGGGCGCGGTGCTTGAGCGCGGCGCGCAGGTGCGAGCGGCCGCGGTGGATGCGGCTGCGGACGGTGCCGAGCTTGACGCCCAGCGTGGCGGCGATCTCCTCGTACGACAGGCCCTCGATGTCGCAGAGCACCACCGCGGCCCGGAACTCCGGGGCGAGGGTGTCCAGGGCCTGCTGCACGTCGGCGTCGAAGTGGGTGTCGCTGAAGTGCTGCGCCGGGCTGGGCTCGCGGGAGGGGAGCCGCTCGGCCGCGTCCTCGCCGAGCGCGTCGAAGCGGATGCGCTGGCGGCGGCGGACCATGTCCAGGAAGAGGTTGGTGGTGATCCGGTGCAGCCAGCCCTCGAACGTGCCGGGGGTGTAGGTGGACAGCGATCGGAACACCCGGACGAAGACCTCCTGGGTCAGGTCCTCGGCGTCGTGCTGGTTGCCCGTCAGGCGGTAGGCGAGCCGGTACACGCGGGCGCTGTGCGCCTCGACGATCTCCTCCCAGGTGGGCGGAGTCCAGGTCTGCGCGTCGGGACCCTCGGAGAAGGTCGCGAGAGCGGGGGCCCCGGTGGCACCGGCGGCCGCGGGCTGGTCCAGGTCGGTGTGCGCAGGCTGGTTCATCACGGGCTTCGGCGTACGGGTCGACGCGGTGCCGCGGGAGTGCCGCCGCACAGGGACGTCGCCCTCGGCCACACCTCCTCGGTCGGCTCTTCTGCCCAGCAGGGCCACCACCATATCCACCTCACCCGTCAAGCCCGGATAAAAGTGCCCGGGCGGTATCTCGCACCCAGTCCGTCCTGACAACGGCCCGCCGCCGTACGCGGTTCCCGGTCGGCCAGTAATCTGTGCCAGGAAATATCGACATCCTCCGGCACCGGGCCGCCGCCCGGGGCTCCGAAAGAGGCAGCCATCAGCGAGTTCGGGCCCGCGCGCGCGGCCCTCGCCGACACCTACGTGGGCGAGGACGCGGTGCTGACCTACGCCCGGGCGCAGTCCGCGCGGACCGGGATACGGGCGATCGGCCCCAGCGGCGGGGCCTGTCTGCGACTACTGGCAGCCGCGCTCGACGCCAAGGCGGTGGCCGAGATCGGCACCGGCACCGGGGTGTCGGGGGTCTACCTGCTGCGCGGCATGCGGCCGGACGGCGTGCTCACCACGGTCGACTCCGAGCCGGTGCGCCAGCAGCTGGCCCGCGAGGCCTACCAGGCGGCCGGGTTCGCGGCCAACCGCTCCCGGTTCATACCGGGCCGGGCGCTGGAGGTGCTGCCCCGGCTCGCCGACGGCCAGTACGACCTGGTGTTCTGCGACGGCGACCCGGCCGAGTCCTGCGAGTACCTGCTGGAGGCACTGCGGCTGCTGCGGCCCGGCGGGATGGTCTGCTTCGAGGGGGTCTTCCAGGAGGGCCGGCTGGCCGAGCCGGACCTCCAGGACGCGCGGACCGGCGCGGTCCGGGACCTGGTCCGGGACGTGCGGGAGAGCGAGGCCCTGCTGCCGGCGCTGCTGCCGGTGTCGGACGGGCTGCTCTGCGCGATCAAGCGCTGAGCGGTCCGGCCGCGGCGGAGCGCGGAAAACGCGCGGGCCCGGGCCGACATGACGTCGTACCCGGGCCCGGCAGCACATCTCCAGGAGATGGCGAGCACCTGCTGCGGTCAGCCGCAGGCCTTCTTCAGGGCCTCGCCGAGGGCGTCGGCCTCGTCAGGCGTGAGCTCCACCACAAGGCGCCCGCCGCCTTCGAGCGGAACACGCATGATGATGCCGCGCCCCTCTTTGGTGACTTCGAGCGGGCCGTCACCCGTCCGCGGCTTCATGGCCGCCATGCTCGTTCCCCTTCCTGCAACCGCTCAGCTACGCACCGGCAGTCCGTCCACCGCCGGTATCGAACGCATTGATCGGAAGCCATTATCCCGCATGCCACGGGCTGATGACCAACATCACTCTCGGTGCAACCACGACCGGACCGCACCCAACCGCCGCAAACCGCGCCATAAGCCCCGGCGTGGCGGCGGCACGGACACCACCGGAGGGTGCGATACCTCACACTCCCCAGGCCCCCGCGTGCTCCGGCATCCTGACACACAGCACCGACACCGCCACGACTCCGGGAGCCCTCACCCATGTCCGATTCCGTGCAGTACGAGCTGGACGGCGGCCTCGCCGTCATCACCATCAACCGCCCGGAGGCGATGAACGCCCTGGACATCGCCACCAAGATCGCGCTGCGCGACACCATGACCGCCGCGGCCGCCGACCCGGCGGTGCGCGCCGTCCTGCTGACCGGCGCGGGCGAGCGGGCGTTCTGCGTCGGGCAGGACCTGAACGAGCACCTGGCGATGCTGAAGCGGGCCGAGGAGACCGGCGAGGGCGCGCTGCGGACCGTCGCCGAGCACTACAACCCGCTGGTGCGGGCGCTGGCCGGGATGCGCAAGCCGACCGTCGCCGCGGTCGGCGGGGTGGCGGCCGGCGCGGGCGCCTCGCTCGCCTTCGCCTGCGACTTCCGCGTCCTCTCCGACCGGGCGGGCTTCAACACCGCCTTCGCCGGGATCGGGCTGACCGCCGACTCCGGCGCCTCCTGGACGCTGCCCCGGCTGGTCGGGCACGCCAAGGCCACCGAGCTGCTGATGCTGCCCCGGACGGTGAAGGCCGCCGAGGCGATGGAGCTGGGCCTGGCCACCAAGGTGGTCGCGGCCGAGGAGCTCGCCGCCACCGCCCGGGTCTTCGCCCGGGAGCTGGCCGAGGGACCGACCGTCGCCTACGGCGCCATCAAGGAGTCGCTGGCCTACGGCGCCTCCCACTCGCTGGACGAACTCCTGGACAAGGAGGACGAGTTGCAGACGCTGGCGGGCGAGAGCGAGGACCACCGGATCGCGGTGCGCGCCTTCATCGCCAAGGAGAGGCCGAAGTACCTGGGCCGCTGAGGCCGTGGCGCCCCGCCGTTGAGGCCCGGCGGCCGGCCGCCGGGGCTCAGCGCTTCGCGCCGGTGCGGACGTGGCAGTCCGCCAGGTGGTCGTCGACCAGTCCGCAGGCCTGCATCAGGGCGTAGGCGGTGGTCGGGCCGACGAAGCGGAAGCCCTCCTTCTTCAGCGCCTTCGCCAGTGCCGTCGACTCGGGGGTGACGGCCGGCACCTCGCCCAGGGTACGGGGGGCCGGCCGGTCCGGGTCGGCGGCGAACTGCCAGATCAGCGTGTCCAGGCCGCCCTCCAGATCGCGGGCGACCCGCGCGTTGGCGATCGCCGCGTCGATCTTGGCCCGGTTGCGGATGATGCCGGTGTCGGCGAGCAGCCGCTCCTTGTCCGCCTCGCCGAACTCGGCGACCCTGGCGATCTCGAAGCCGGCGAACGCGGCCCGGAAGCCCTCGCGGCGGCGCAGGATGGTCAGCCAGGACAGTCCGGACTGGAAGGCCTCCAGGCAGACCCGCTCGAACAGGGCGTCGTCGCCGTGCACCGGGCGGCCCCACTCGGTGTCGTGGTAGACCCGGTAGTCGTCGGTGGACTCGCCCCAGCCGCAGCGGCGCAGGCCGTCCGCGCCGAGCACCGCGCCGTCCGTCACCGCTCCAGCCCCGGCTTCGCGTCCTCCGGCGCCGGCTCCGCGGCCGACTGCTTGGTGAGCGCCACGGCGGGCTCGACCACCTGGGCGAACTGCTCCAGGCCGGGCAGCGGTTCGGCCGCCGGGTCGGGGGTGCCGGTCGCCTCGACCGCGCCGCGCAGCTGGGCCGCGGCCTCCAACTCGGCGATCCGCGCGTCACGGTAGGCGAGTTCCGCGCCGAGGCGGTCCAGGACGTCGTCCACCTCGTCCATCCGGTAGCCGCGCACCGCCATCGGCAGGCGCAGCTCGTCCACGTCCGCCTTGCCCAGCGGGCGGTCCTGCGGCAGTCGCGCGGAGATGCGGTCCGGTGCCGCCTCCGGCATCGAGCCGCCCCCGCCCAGCGCCACCAGGGCGGCCCCTCCGACCACCACGGCCATGGCGACCACGATCACCCAGAACACGAGCTGTCCTCCCGAACTCCCGGCCGGTCCGCTATGTGGTGGCAGGTAACCACACTGATCATGACAGCATGGTCCCTTAGTGAGGCCGGGGGCCATCATCGCACCCGCAGGAGCTCTGGAGGAGACATCGGTGGCACTGCGCCTGGGACCGCGGGAATTCGGTGACGACGAGCTGGTGATCATGGCGATCGTCAACCGGACACCGGACTCCTTCTTCGACAAGGGTGCGACCTTCGCGGACGAGGCCGCCTTCGCCGCCGCCGACCGGGCGATGGCCGAGGGCGCGGCGATCCTGGACATCGGCGGGGTGAAGGCCGGGCCCGGCGACGAGGTCACGGTCGAGGAGGAACTGCGGCGCACCGTGCCCTTCGTGGCCGAGCTGCGCAAGCGCCACCCCGAGGCGGTGATCAGCGTGGACACCTGGCGGCACGAGGTCGGCGAGGCGGTCTGCGAGGTGGGCGCCGACCTGCTGAACGACGCCTGGGGCGGGGTGGACCCGAAGCTCGCCGAGGTGGCCGCCCGGCACGACGTCGGGCTGGTCTGCACCCACGCGGGCGGCGCCGAGCCCCGCACCCGGCCGCACCGGATCGGGTACGAGGACGTGATGGCGGACATCCTGCGGGTCACCGTGGGGCTCGCCGAGCGCGCGGTGGAGCTGGGCGTGCGGCGGGACGCGGTGATCATCGACCCGGGGCACGACTTCGGCAAGAACACCCGGCACTCGCTGGAGGCCACCCGGCGGCTGCCGGAGATGACCGCGACCGGGTTCCCGGTGCTGGTCTCGCTCTCCAACAAGGACTTCGTCGGCGAGACCCTGGACAGGCCGGTGAACGAGCGGCTGCTCGGCACCCTGGCCACCACGGCGGTCTCGGCCTGGCTGGGCGCCCGCGTCTACCGGGCGCACCAGGTCGCGGAGACCCGCCAGGTGCTGGACATGGTCGCCTCGATCCGGGGCACCCGCCCCCCGGCGGTCGCCCGCCGGGGGCTGGCGTGAGGGACCGCCGTCAGATCCCGTCGGCGGGCCGGCGGGCGTCGGCGAGGATCTTCATGACCTCGTCGACCTCGTCGGTGATGTGGAACAGCTCCAGGTCGTGCGGGGCCGCCTTGCCCTGCGCGACCAGGGTGTTCTTGAGCCACTCGTAGAGGCCGCCCCAGTAGGCGCTGCCGAAGAGGATCACCGGGAAGCGGGTGACCTTCTTCGTCTGCACCAGGGTGAGCGCCTCGAACAGCTCGTCCAGCGTGCCGAGTCCGCCGGGCAGGACCACGAAGCCCTCCGCGTACTTCACGAACATCGTCTTGCGGACGAAGAAGTAACGGAAGTTCAGCCCGAGGTCGACGAACTCGTTGAGGCCCTGCTCGAAGGGCAGCTCGATGCCGAGTCCGACGCTGAGGCCGCCGGCCTCGGAGGCGCCGCGGTTGGCGGCCTCCATCGCGCCCGGGCCGCCGCCGGTGATCACCGCGTAGCCGGCCTCCGCGAGGGCCCGGCCGATGGCGACGCCCGATTGGTACTCGGGCGAGTCGACCGGGGTCCGGGCGGAGCCGAACACGCTGATCGCGGGCGGGAGTTCGGCGAGGGCGCCGAAGCCCTCGACGAACTCGGAGGTGATCCGCAGCACCCGCCACGGATCGGTGTGCAGCCAGTCGGTGGGACCGGTGGTGTCCAGCAGGCGCTGGTCCGTGGTGCTCGTGCCGACCTGGTCCCGGCGCACCAGCACCGGGCCCTTCTGCTTCTCGGGCCAGGCCTTCTTCTTCCGCGGCACCCCGACCTGCTCGGGGCCGTGGCCGTACTGCTTCTCGTCTCCTGTGCCTGTCATGACGGAACCCTACGCCCGCCTTCCCCCGTTTTCAGCCAACGGGGGAAGGTCGGTTGGGCATCCGGAAGGTGGCGTTCGGCTGTTGATCGGACCGGCGGCGTCGGACCGGGCTCAGCTGGTCAGCCAGGCGCGCATCCGGTCCTCGACCTCGGCGATGGCGCTCAGCGAGCAGTACTCCTCGCGCTTGTGCGCCAGGTTCGGGTCACCGGGGCCGTAGTTGACGGCCGGGACGCCGAGCGCGCTGAACCGGGCGACGTCGGTCCAGCCGAACTTGGCCCGGGCCTGGCCGCCGGTGGCCGCCAGGAAGGCCTGGGCGGCCGGCTGGGAGAGTCCGGGCAGGGCACCCGCGGCGAAGTCGGTGACGGTCAGCTCGAAGCCGTCGAAGACCTCGCGCACGTGCTTCTCCGCGTCCGCCTCGTCGCGGTCCGGCGCGTAGCGGAAGTTGACCGTGACGACGCACTCGTCCGGGATCACGTTGCCGGCCACGCCGCCGTCGATCCGCACCGCGTTCAGGCCCTCGCGGTACTCCAGGCCGTCGATCTCCACCCGGCGCGGCTGGTAATTCTCCAGCCGGGTGAGCACCTCGGCGGCGTGGTGGATGGCGTTGTCCCCGAGCCAGCTGCGGGCCGAGTGGGCGCGCGTGCCGGTGAGCCGCACCTGCGCCCGCAGGGTGCCCTGGCAGCCGCCCTCGACCATGCCGCCGCTGGGCTCCATCAGCACCGCGAAGTCGCCGGCCAGCCACTCCGGGCGGTCCCTGACGAGGTGCCCCAGGCCGTTGCGGTGGGCCTCCACCTCCTCGCAGTCGTAGAAGACGAAGGTGAGGTCGCGGTTGGGCTCGGTCACGGTGGCGGCGATGCGCAGCTGGACGGCCACGCCGGACTTCATGTCCGTGGTGCCGCAGCCGTGGAGCAGGTCGCCCTCGACCCATGAGGGGAGGTTGTCGGCGATCGGCACGGTGTCCAGGTGGCCGGCCAGGACGACGCGCTCGGCACGGCCCAGGTTCGTCCGGGCGACCACGTTGTTGCCGTGGCGGTCCACGGTGAGGTGCGGGTAGCCGCGCAGCGCCGTCTCGACGGCGTCGGCGAGCGCCTGCTCGTCGCCGCTCACCGAGGGGATGTCGACGAGCCGGGCGGTCAGCGTGCCGCCGTCGAGGGTGAGGTCCAGGGGCGTCGGGTTCGTGCTGCTCATGGGTGCCAGCCTAATCCGCGGCGCGTCCGCCCGGTGTGGTCGGCCTGTGACACGGATCGGCCCCGGTTCGGCAACCGGGACGCGCCGCACATCCGTCCGAGTGGGTACGGTGTCGGATCAAGGTGCAGGCGCGAGAGGGGCGACGGTGGCCAGGAGAAGGAGCGGCGAGGAACCGGGTGACGGGGCGGAGCCTCGTCGCCGCGGGCCGCTGCGCGCCCTGCTGATGGTGATCGTGGGGCTGCTCGGCCTCGCCCTGGTCGCCGGTCTGGCCGTGGTCGGCGTCTGGTGGTTCGGCTTCAAGCCGGGCGTCTCCGAGGAGTGCACGGTGAAGACCGCGGCCGGCAACGGCACGCTGGAGCTGCCGCAGGCCGCCAACGCCGCGACGATCGCCGCGGTGGCGCGCTCGCGCGGGCTGCCGGACCGGGCCACCACGATCTCGCTGGCGACCGCCATGCAGGAGTCCAAGCTGCGCAACCTGGCGGGCGGCGACCGGGATTCGATCGGCCTCTTCCAGCAGCGGCCGTCGATGGGCTGGGGCACCCCGGCGCAGATCTCGGACCCGGTGTACGCGACCAACAAGTTCCTGGACGGTCTGGTCAAGGTCTCCGGCTACACCCGGCTGCCGCTGACGGACGCCGCGCAGGCGGTGCAGAAGAGCGGCTACCCGCAGGCCTACGCCAAGCACGAGACCAAGGCGACGCTGCTCACCTCGGCGCTGGCCGGCCGCGAGCCCGCCTCGTTCTCCTGCGTGGTGCACGACTACGCCAAGCCGGACCCGGCGGACTCCCCGACCGCCACCCCCGGTGCCTCCCCCACCGCGGGCGCCACCGCCGTGGCCGCAGTGCCGGACCGGACCCAGGTGCTGTCCGACCGGGTGCGCCGGGAGTTCGGCCGCACGGTGACCCCGGCGGCCGGCTACGCCTCGACCATCAAGGGCGCCGAGAACGCCGTCTCGCTGACCCCGGACCCGGCCGCCGCCGCGCTGACCTCCTCCTCGGACGCCGGGGCGGACGGCGGGGTGGGTGCCGAGCGGGCCGGCGGCTGGGGGGTCGCCCACTGGGCGGTCGCCCAGGCCCAGCAGCTGGGCATCGCGACGGTCGCCTACGACGGGAAGATCTGGCGCAAGTCCAAGTCCGAGGACGGCTGGCAGGCCCAGACCTCGGGCACCTCGACCAAGCTCGTCCAGGTCACCCTGGCACCGGTCGACAAGGGCTGACGCACAGGTGTTCGGGTTGCCGCCGAACGGGTGATTCCGGTCAACTCCGGTGGACCGACCGCCCGTTCCGGCGAACCCGGGTGGAGAACCGTCACTTCCCATGGCCGGGGCCGCTTCGGTGATACCCGGCCGACCCCATGGGCGCAGCTGTTGCAGTCACACGATCCGATCATCGGCTGGGCGTCTTCCTTGCACCGGCCGAAACCTTCTGGCTTCTCAAGCGGTAACAACGTCGTCCGCCCGGTCGGCCACGCCAGGCCTCCCGGGTGAACGGGACGGACCCAGACCCCCTTCGAGGAGCCCCATGTCTCACCCCCTCACGCGCCGGATCGCCCAGGCCGCGCTCATCGTGGCCGCCGGAGCGACCCCGCTGGTCGCGGCCGGCTCCGCGTCCGCCCTGGGCGGGGACGCCCTGCTGCCCAAGAGCGACCTCGCGGCACCGCTGGGCCAGCTGACCAACACCGACACCGGTTCCACCCTGCAGCACACCACCCATCAGCTCGGCCAGGCGGCCGGCAGCACCGGCGCGGCCACCGTCGCCGCCGGCGTACCGGCCTCCGCCGACGCCGCGGGCAACATCGTCGCCCAGCAGCTCCCCGAGGCGAACGAGAAGGCCGGTTCGCTGACCGCCCCGGTCGACCAGACCGCGGCCACCGCGGGCGAGCTGTCCTCGGTCACCCCGAAGGTCGCCTCGACGCTGGCCGGCAAGCTCGGCGAGGCCGTCACCGGCAAGAGCGGGACCGCCCCGCGCAGCGCCGACGCCGCCACCGGCCCGCTCGACGGGCTCACCCAGAGCGGCTCGGTCACCTCGGCCCTGCCGGCCACCGGCACGCTCACCGGCGCCGTCCCCGGCGGCACCGCCGTCGCCGACGCGCTGCCGGTCGGCGCGGTGCAGCGCGCGCTGCCGCTCGGCGCGGTCGAGCGCGCCCTGCCGTCCGACGTGCCCGCCACCGACGTGCTCGGCCTGGCCGAGCACGGGTCGGCCAACCGCCTCGGCGGCGCCGACCTCGGCCAGAACAACCCGCTGTCCGGCCTCACCGGCGCCCTCGGCCCGCTCGGCGGCGTGCTGAACAGCCTGGGCGGCGGCGGCCTCAACGGCGGCAGCCTCAGCGGCCTGCCGCTGTAGTCCCCCTCCGCCGCGGCCCCGTTCCGACGGGAACCCCGAAGGGGGCCGGTGTCCGTGACACCGGCCCCCTTCTCCGTACGGTCCGCCGGGAACGGTCAGCGCGCCGCGCCCAGCCGTTCCACGGCCGCGGCGACCCGCTCGTCGGTCGCGGTGAAGGCGACCCGCACGAAGCGGTCGCCGGCCGGCCCGTAGAAGTCGCCGGGCGCGACCAGGATGCCCAGCCCGGCCAGTTCGGCCACGGTCTCCCAGCACGGGCGGTCCTGGGTCGCCCACAGGTAGAGGCTCGCCTCGGAATGCTCGATCCGGAAGCCGTACGCCTCCAGCGCCGCCCGCAGCGCCGAGCGCCGGGCCGCGTACCGCTCCCGCTGCTCGGCCACGTGGGCGTCGTCCGCGAGCGCGGCGACGGTCGCCGCCTGGACGGGCGCCGGCACGATCATGCCGCCGTGCTTGCGCACCTCCAGCAGCTCCTTGACCACCACCGGGTCGCCCGCCACGAAGGAGGCGCGGTAGCCGGCCAGGTTGGAGCGCTTGGAGAGCGAGTGGACGGCCAGCAGGCCCTCGTGGCCGCCGCCGCAGACGTCCGGGTGCAGGACGGAGACCGGGTCGGCCTCCCAGCCCAGCTCCAGGTAGCACTCGTCGCTGACCAGCAGCACCCGGTGCTCCCGGGCCCACTCGACGGCGCGGCGCAGCTCGTCCGCGCCCAGCACCCGGCCGGTCGGGTTGGACGGCGAGTTCACCCAGAGCAGGCGCACCCGGGAGCCGTCCAGCTCGTCCACCGAGTCGTACTCGACCGGCTCGGCGCCGCACAGCCGGGCGCCCACCTCGTACGTCGGGTACGCCAGCCGCGGGTAGGCGACCTGGTCGCCGGGGCCGAGGCCGAGCTGGGTCGGCAGCCAGGCCACCAGCTCCTTGGAGCCGACGGTCGGCAGCACGGCCTGCGGGCCGAGCTCCGCGCCGAGCCGGCGGTGCAGCCAGCCGGCGATCGCCTCGCGCAGCTCCAGCGGGCCCCAGACGGTCGGGTAGCCGGGGGTGTCGGTGTGCGCGGCCAGCGCCTTCCGGATCACCTCGGGGACCGGGTCCACCGGGGTGCCGACGGAGAAGTCGCAGAGGCCGCCGGGGTGGGCCAGGGCGGTCTTCTTGTACGGCTCCAACTTGTCCCAGGGGAACACGGGGAGCCGGTCCGAAACGCGGCGCGCCGCCCCCGGGTGGCCCGGGAACGGCGCGTGCGTGCTGTTGGTGCTCACAGCTGATGTGCCACCGATCGTCAGTGGTCGGCGTTCTGCGGCGGCAGAGCGGCGATGAACGGGTGGTCACGCTCGATCAGGCCGAGCTTCGAGGCGCCGCCGGGCGAACCCAGGTCGTCGAAGAACTCGACGTTCGCCTTGTAGTAGTCCTTCCACTCCTCCGGAGTGTCGTCCTCGTAGAAGATCGCCTCGACCGGGCAGACCGGCTCGCAAGCGCCGCAGTCGACACACTCATCCGGGTGGATGTAGAGCGATCGCTCGCCCTCGTAGATGCAGTCAACCGGGCATTCTTCGATGCACGCCTTGTCCTTCACGTCGACACAAGGCTGCGCGATGACGTAGGTCACGCTGTCGTTCCTCCTCGGAAGGGCCTCGCGGCCCGTTCTGTTCTGCTGCCGTGCGCGGTGAGCGCGGCGTCGTCGATGCCCGCCCCTAGTATCGCGGGTCGGAGCCCGCAAATGCACAGGAGGTGGCCAGATGCCGATCGAGAACCCGCCCGGCGACCGTCCGGAAGTCCGGATAGACCGCTCTGACGTGGGACGACGTGTGTCCGTCCGGCGCCTCGCGGAGTTCGTGGACGACCGGCCGGTGTTCCGGGATTCGATCGGCGTGCTCACATCGTGGGACGATCTTGGATTGACGGTCGCCCCCCGCTCGGGCGAACCGGTGTCCTTCCCGGAGAAGCGCCTGGTCGCGGGGAAGGTCGTGCCGCCGTTCCCGGCCCGGCGCGCTCCGCTGCCGGCCGCCACCGCGGCCGGGCTCCAGCGGATCGCGGGGCGCGGCTGGCCGGCCGTCGAGCAGGAGCCGCTCGGCGAGTGGACGCTGCGCGCCTCGGCCGGGTTCACCCGGCGGGCCAACTCCGTCCAGGCCCTCGGGGAGCCGGGGATGGCGCTGCCTCAGGCGCTGGCGGCCGTCCGCGCCTGGTACGCGGAGCGCGGGCTGCCCGCGTACGTCGAGGTGGTCTCCCCCGGCTCGCCGGAGCCGCTGGTCGCCGAGCTCGACCGGCTGGGGCCCGGGCACGGGCGCTGTCGGGTCCGCACCGCGCCGCTGGCCGCGCTCGCCCGGGCCGGCTCCGGAACGACGGGGGCACCCCCGGCCGGAGGCTGGGGGAGCGTGCGGCTGTCCCGGACGGCGGACACCGAGTGGACCTCGATGTACCGGCGGGTGGGCGACGACCCGGCGGTGGAGGAGGCCGCCCGACAGGTGCTGCACGGCGGCCCCTCGGTCTGGTTCGCCACCGTGCCGGGCGCGGCCGGGCAGCCGCCGCTGGCCATCGGACGCTGCGTCATCGACGGCCCCTGGGCCTGCTTCGGCGCGATCGAGGTCCAGCCGTACGCCCGGCGGGCCGGGCTGGCGACCGCCGTCATGGCGGTGCTCGCCTCACGCGCGGCCGAGGAGGGGGCGAGCGGCGGGTACCTCCAGGTCGAGACGGGGAACGCGGGGGCGAACGCGCTCTATGACGGGCTCGGCTTCACGACCAGTCACACTTACCACTACGCCCTCCTCCCCCAGGAGTAGCGGCCGGCCCGTTCCGTCCGTCCGCTCGTCCGCTCGTCCGCCGTCTTGTCCGCCGTCTTGTCCGTCCGCCGTACGAAAGCCGTCGCCGTCACCGTGACCGAGCAGAGCAGAGACCGCTTCCGGACCGCCGCCCGCGCCGAGCAGCCCGACCCGGTGCTGCTGTGCGTGCTCGCCGCCGCCGAGCACGGCATGGTGCCCGACCCGGGCGACCCCGGGGAGCCGCCGGGGGTGGACGCGCTGCTCGCCGCCTGCGAAGCCGCGCTGGAGCGGCACGCGACGGCCGTCCGGCGGGCGGTCGCCGAGCGGGCGCCCACCGGACCGGAGGAGACCGCCGCCCTGCTCGCCGCGGTGCTCGGCGGGCAGGAGCGCTTCCACGGGCGGCAGGCGGACTACCGGCGGCTGGAGTCCTCGCTGCTGCCCGACGTGCTGCGGCGGCGGCGCGGACTGCCGATCATGCTCTCGCTGGTCTGGACGGCGGTCGGACGGCGGGCCGGGCTGACCGTCCACGGCATCGCACTGCCCGGCCACTTCATCGTCGCCGTGGGCGGCCCGGCCGACGGCGAGGAGTACGTCCTGGCCGACCCGTTCCACGGCGGCCGCCTGCTCGGCCAGGAGGACGCCGAGCGGCTGGTCGCCGCGGCCGGCCAGGAGTTCACCCCCGCCCTGCTCACCCCCGCCCAGCCGCTGGAGATCGTGCTGCGGGTGCTCGGCAACATCCGTGCCTGGGCCGCCGACCGCCCCGAACACGCCCGCACCCAGCTCTGGGCCACCGAACTCGCCCTGCTGCTGCCCCGGCACCCGGCCCAGCTGCGCCTGGAGCGGGCCGAACTCCTCGTCCGCACCGGCGACTTCCTCGGCGGCTCGGCGGAGATGGACGCCTACGCGCAGATCCTGGACGCCTTCGACCCGGACACCGCGGCCAAGGTCCGCCAGGAGGCCCGGGCAGCCCGGCACCGGCTCAACTGAGCCCCGTCAGAGCCAGCCCTTCTCCCGGGCGATCCGGACCGCCTCGGTGCGGTTGCGGGCCTCGGTCTTCTGGATCGCCATCGACAGGTAGTTGCGGACCGTCCCCTCCGACAGGTGCAGTCGCCGGGCGATGTCCGCGTTCACCGCGCCGTCGGCGGCCGCGCCCAGCACGTCCCGCTCGCGCGCCGTCAGCGGGTTGGCGCCCTCCGCCAGGGCGGCGGCGGCCAGCACCGGGTCGATCACCCGCTCGCCGCGCAGCACCCGGCGGATCGCCTCGGCCAGCTCGGCGGCGGGCGCGTCCTTCACCAGGAAGGCGTCCGCCCCCGACTCCATCGCCCGGCGCAGGTAGCCGGGGCGGCCGAAGGTCGTCGCGATGACGACCTTCGTACGGGGCGCCCGGCGGCGCAGCTCCGCGGCTGCCTCGATGCCCGTCATCCCCGGCATCTCGATGTCCAGCACGGCCACCTGCACGTCGTTCGCGAGCGCCGCCGCCACCACCTCGTCGCCGCGGCCGACCTGGGCGACGACGTCGATGTCCCCCTCCAGCCCGAGCAGCGCGGCCAGCGCCTCCCGGACCATCCCCTGGTCCTCGGCGAGGAGGACCCGGATCGAGGCCACGTTGTCAGTGTCGTTCATGGCCACGACCTTAGGGGGTGCCCCGGGGCGTTCCGAGCGCGCCCGGTCCGGCGGGCGGAGTTGAGTCTCCCGTAGGGGGAGACGCCAAGGTGGTCCCATGGACGGCAGCGACACGCTCTACTCGATCGGCGACCTCGCCCGGCGCACCGGACTCACCGTCAAGACCATCCGGTTCTACGCCGACACCGGCCTGGTGCCGCCCACCGGCCGCAGCGCCGCCGGCTACCGGCGGTACGACGTCCACGCGCTCGCCCGGCTGGACCTGGTCACCGCCGCCTACGCCGAGGACCCGCGCGCCGAGCGCTACTGGCAGCTGCCGGCCACCGTCAACGGCTGGCCCGTCCCGGAGAGCCTGGCCGGGGTATTCCGGTGGTTCACCGAGGCCCTGCGCGCCAGACTGGCGTGATGCCCACCCTGGAACCGCTGCGCCCCGACCACGCCGACGCCCTGCTGGCCTTCGAACGCGCCAACCGCGGGTACTTCGCCCGCAGCATCCCGGACCGCGGCGACGCCTACTTCGCCGGCTTCGCGGACCGCCACGCCGCCCTGCTCGCCGAGCAGGCCGAGGGCACCTGCCGGTTCCACGTCGTCCGCGACCCGGCCGGCGAGCTGGTCGGCCGGGTCAACCTGGTCGACCTCGCCGACGGCAGCGCCGAACTCGGCTACCGGGTGGCCGAGTCCGCCGCCGGCCGCGGCATCGCCACCGCCGCGGTCACCGAGGCCTGCCGCCTCGCCGCCACCGCCTACGGGCTGACCGCGCTCACGGCCGTCACCACGGTCGACAACCCGGCCTCCCGGGCCGTCCTCGCCCGCAACGGCTTCCGGCTCGACCGCGAGTTCCTGCTCGGCGACCGCCCCGCCCTCGCCTACCGCCGTTCCCTGGCCGACCTCACGGACTAGGAGGTCGGCCCGGCCTACTTCCCACCCCGACCTCCCACCCCGACTTCCCGCTCCGGCCACCCACTCCGCTCTCCGGCTCCGCCCTCCTGCTCCGGCAGCCAGCGCCGGGCGGATTCGAGACTGTCCGCGATGCCGCTATTGAAGGCGAGGGCGGCCCTGGGTGCGTGGCGGCGGACCAGGTTGACGACGAGTTCGAAGAAGGGCAGCGCCGGTTCGGGCTTGCGGATGCCGCCGCCGATGACGACGACGTCCCAGTCCCGGTCGGCCAGGGCCGCCACGACGGCAGGCTCGGCGGTGTCGTCGGGGGCGACCAGGGCCGTGGCGACGTGGATGCCGTGCTCCGCGAACCGGGTGAGTTCGCGGTCGAGGACGGCCTGCACGGCATCGCCGTCCACACCGGGGACGGTGTGCGGGTCGAAGCCGAGGATGAGGACTGTGCGCATGCCTGACTGTACGTCAGTCGGTGTCGGAGGATTCCCCGCCGAGGAAGCGGGCGGCGTCGGCGAGGGTGAGTTTGGGGTCGGTCCAGGAGCACACCTCCAGCCAGGAGAGCCGGCCGTCCTCGGCGAAGAGGAAGACCTCGCCGTCGGAGCCGATCGCCGCCTCGGCCACCACGTCGGAGCGGGCGCCGTCCTCGACGCCGGCGAAGAGGGCCGTGCTGCAGCCGCACCGGCAGCGGGACTCGACGCGCAGGTGCGGGAGCTGGGCGCGCAGGGGGTGGCCCTCGGGGAGGAGGACGTCGAGGACGTGGGCGACATCGGCGGGGAGGAGAGTCATCAGCGTCTGCGCAATCGTGTGGTGAGGGCGGACAGTTCGTCGATCCGGAGGAGGCGGGCGAGCAGGAGGTAGCCGACGGCGAGGGTCGCGGCGGCCGGCAGCAGGCCGTACCGGGTGACCCACCAGGCGCCGGCAGCGGCCGGGAGGGCCGCCAGCAGGACCTTCACGTGGTCGCCGAGGACCCGCAGCGGCCCGAGGCGCCGGCGCAGCAGCACGGAGGCGGCGACGACGGTCAGCAGGAACGATCCCCCGTAGCAGCCGGCCATCCCGGTGACGGCCCAGCGCAGCGGCAGCAGCCGGTGGCAGAGCACCGCCCCCAGCGCGGTCGCGGCGACCGGCAGCAGGTTGAGCAGGAAGGGCGTACGGCTGTCGCCGAGCGCGTAGAAGGTCCGGGTGAGCGCGTACGAGGCCGAGTAGAGGACCAGGCCTGGCGCGAAGGCGGTCAGCATCCCGGCGATGGCCAGGACGTCGGCGGAGCCGGTCCGCCCGTGCCCGAAGGCGAGGTCGCACAGCTGCGGTGCGAGCACCGCGAACGCGCAGGCCGCCGGGACGCTGACCACCGCGATCGTGCGGATGCTGCGGGACAGCAGGGCGCGCACGGCCCGCGGGGAGCCGGCGGCCGCGCTCAGCGCGGGCACGACCGCCGTCACCACCGACACCGTGACCACCCCGTGCGGCACGATCCAGAGCAGGTACGCGCTGCTGTACGCGGTGTACCCGACGCCGGGCAGTCCGGCCTCGGCGGCCTGGGCGCCGGCCACGGTCGACAGCCTGGTCACCACCCAGTAGCCCACCTGGTCGCTGAGCACCAGCAGCAGCGTCCACCCGGCAGCGCGCAGCGGCTCGCCGAGCCCGGCCCGCCGCCAGTCCCAGCGCGGCCGCAGCCGCACCCCGGCGGCCCTCAGGCAGGGCAGCAGCACCAGGCTCTGCGCCACCACACCGGCCGTCGTCCCGGCCCCGAGGACCGCCAGGTCACCGGCGTCGAGGGAACGCCGTCCGAGGTACCAGCCGAACACCCCGATCACCACCAGGTTGTTCAGCACCGGGGCCCACGCCATCGGCGCGAACCGCCGCCGGGCGTTGAGCAGTTGGCCCAGCACCGTGAACAGCCCGTAGAAGAACACCTGCGGCAGGCAGAGGTAGGCCAGCAGCACCGTGCGGTCCAACTGCCCGCCCCCGTACGAGGTGTACGCCCGCACCACGTACGGCGCGCCCGGCACCACCACCGCCGTCAGCACCAGCAGGGCGACCACCAGCACCGTCACCAGCCGGTCGACGTGCGCGGCGCCGCCGTCCGCCGACTCCTCGGCCTCCCGCACCAGGTGGGGTACCAGCGCGGTGTTCAGCGCGCCGCCGATCAGGAGCACGAACAGGATGTTGGGCACGGTGTTCGCGACGTTGTAGCCGTCCGCGAGCACCCCCGAGCCGAGGACGGCCACCAGGACCGCCGAGCGGACGAAGCCGGTCGCCCGGGACACCACCGTCCCCGCCGCCATCACCAGGCTCGGCGGCAGGGCCCGCCGCGGTCTTCGGTGGCGGGCGGACACGCCCGGGACCTCGACAACGGACATCCGCCGGCCCCTTCCGCCTCACACGCCGACCCGAACGGATCGGCGGAACCCGCGAGAGCATGCGCCAAAGCCCCTGAAGCCAGGCTGAGAAAGCTGAAGACCGCTTAAGGAACGGATCCGGCGCCGGTGGCATCCTGATCCGCATGGAGATTCTGGTGGTGGAGGACGACGCCCAGGTCGCGGCGGCCGTACGGCGCGGCCTGGAGGCCGAGGGCTACACCGTCGACCTCGCCCCGGACGGCCTGACCGGCCTGCGCCTGGCCCGGCGGCACGCCTACCAAGCGATCGTGCTCGACATCATGCTGCCCGGCCTGAACGGCTACAAGGTGTGCGAGGCGCTGCGCGCCGACGGCGTCACCACCCCGATCCTGATGCTGACCGCCAAGGACGGCGAGTACGACGAGGCCGAGGGCCTGGACACCGGCGCCGACGACTACCTCACCAAGCCGTTCTCCTACCTGGTCTTCCTGGCCCGCCTGCGCGCCCTGATCCGCCGCAGCCAGACCCCGGGCCCGCTGCTGCGGGTCGGCGACCTGTGGCTGGACCCGGCGGGCCGCCGCTGCGGCCGGGGCGGCGCCGAGATCACCCTCACCGAGCGGGAGTTCGCCGTCCTGCGCTGCCTGGCCGAGCACCCCGGCGAGCTGCTCTCCAAGCGCCGGATCGTCGACGAGGTGTGGGACATCGCCTTCGACGGCGAGGAGTCCATCGTCGAGGTGTACATCAGCATGCTGCGCCGCAAGGTGGACACCCCGTTCGGCGTCCGCTCGATCACCACCGTGCGCGGCGCCGGCTACCGCCTGGAGGCCTGACCGTGCTCAGCCGCCTCTCCACCCGTCTGCGCACCTCGCTGGCGGCCGGCCTGACGGCGCTGCTGCTGCTCGGCGGCGGTGCCTGGTGGCTGCGCGGGCACCTGTACGACGCCCAGCTGGAGGCCGCCGAGGCGGACGCGAGGGCGCAGTCCCACGGGATCAGCAACGGTTTCAAGATCGGCCAGCAGGTGGTGGACGACTGGCAGTTGCCGTACGTGGTGCTGGACCGCGACGGCCAGGTGCTGTTCACCGGCGGCACGCTGACCACCCAGCACCTGGCCGGGCAGCTGCCGGCCGCCGTGCCGCACCTGGCGCCGGACAACTGGCAGTCGGTCCAGCGGATCACCATCGGCCCCGCGGGCGCGGCCGCGGCCAACCGCTACTCGGGGCGCACCTTCACCGCGATGGGCAGCTGGAGCCCCCTGCTGCGCAAGGACGGCGACCAGACGAAGCCGGTGGTCGGCCCGTTCACGGTGTACGTGCTGGCCACCCCGTTCGCTGCCGAGGCCTCGCTGCGCACCATCGACCCGGTGCTCTTGGCCGGGGTGCCCCTCGCCGCCCTGCTGGTCGCGCTGACGGCCTGGGCGGCGACCAGCCGGGCGCTGCGCCCGGTGGACGCGATCCGCGCCGAGCTGGCCGAGATCGGCGAGCACCGGCTGGACCGCCGCGTCCCGGTGCCGCGTTCCGACGACGAGATCGCCCGGATGGCCCGGACCACCAACGCCACCCTGGACCGGCTGGAGCGCTCGGCCGTCCAGCAGCAGCGCTTCGTCGCGGACGCCTCGCACGAGCTGCGCAGCCCGATCGCCGCGCTGCGCACCAACCTGGAGGTCTCGCTGGCGCACCCCGAGCGCACCGACTGGCCGGCGGCCACGGGTGAGGCGCTCACCTCGGTCGAGCGCCTCCAGCAGCTCACCGAGGACCTGCTGTTCCTGGCCCGGGGCTCGGACCGGGCGGCGGCCGGCCAGTTCACCGCCGTCGACCTGTCCGCCGTGCTGCGCGAGCTCGCCGACCAGTACCGTCCGGTCCTCGGCGCCCGGCTCGCCCTGCGGGTGGACGCGCCCGAGGCGGTGCCGGTGCTCGGCAGCCGCATCCGGCTGCACCGGCTGGCGCGCAACCTGCTGGACAACGCCCAGCGGCACGCGGCCGCCGAGGTGGTGCTGTCCACCCGGCGGACCGCGTACGGCGCCGTCCTGGAGGTCCGGGACGACGGTCCGGGCGTGCCCGCGGAGGACCGCGAGCGGATCTTCGAGCCGTTCACCCGGCTCGACGAGGCGCGCAGCCGGGACGCCGGCGGCAGCGGCCTGGGCCTGGCCATCGCGGCGGACATCGCCACCCGGCACGGCGGCAGCCTGCGGGCCGTCCACGCGCCGCGCGGCGCCCGGTTCGTCCTGGTACTGCCGTCGGCCTGAGCCGGCGAGCCGCCGACGGCCTGGGACCTAGAGCGGGTTGGGGGCCGACACCGTTCGCAGCGGCACCGAGGCCCGCAGCCGGAAGCCCTTGCCGCGCTCCCCCGGGCCGGTCTCCAGCCGCCCGCCGACCAGCGCCAGCCGCTCCTCCAGCCCGGACAGGCCGTTGCCCGGCTGCGACTTGCCCGGCCCGCGCCCGTTGTCGGTGATCTCCAGGACGGCGTAGCGCTCGCCGTTCGCCTCCCAGCGCTCGTCCGCCGTCACCGTGCAGACGGTGGCGCCCTCGCCGTGCCGGACCACGTTGGTGACGGCCTCGCGCAGCGCCCAGGCCAGCGCGCCGGACTCCTCGTCGGCCAGTGACGGCCAGCTGTCCACCAGTTCCGGCGCGGCCTCCAGCCGGACCTGGGCGGTGCCCAGCGCGGTGCGGGCGGCGGCCAGCTCGACCGGCAGGGTCGGGCGGCGGAAGCCGGTCACCGCCTCCCGGACGTCGATCAGCGACTGCCGGGCGACCTGTTCGATGTCGGCGACCTGCGCCCGCGCCGCCTCGTCCTTGCCGGCGTCCATGAACCGTCCGGCCAGCTCGCTCTTCAGGGTGATCAGCGACAGCGAGTGCCCGAGCAGGTCGTGCAGGTCGCGGGCGAGGCGCAGCCGCTCCTCGGAGGCGGCCAGGTGCGCGACCGCGGCCCGGGCCTCGCGCAGTTCCTTCATGGTGGCGACGAGCCGTTGCAGGCCGGTCATCGCGACGCCGGAGAGGAAGGCGCTGAGCGCGAAGGTGGAGATGTCGTCGGCGCCGGCCCCGATGCCCGCCCCGACCGCGGCGGTGAGCGCGGCCATGGCGACCAGCGCGTGCAGCGCGTACCGGGCCGGGGCGATGATCGCGACGCAGACGGAGGCGTAGATGAACAGCGTGAGGAAGGCGCCGCCGAGGACGACCGAGGCGGCGACGGCCAGCCCGATCATCGTCGTGACGATCACCAGACAGGCCCGCGGCCGCATCCCGGCCTGCGAGCGGAAGATCACCAGCAGGACGTAGGCGACCATGAACGTCGCCAGGCAGCACCAGCCGAACGCCGTCCCGGCCGTGCCGTGGCGGCCGTGCAGCAGGTCGCTCGCCGGGTAGGCCAGGTAGAGCATCCACAGCGTCATCCAGGCGACCTTGACCAGCAGCTGCCGTCGGCTCTCGATCGGGGAGCCGGGCACGTTCAGGAACGACGCGCGCGCCACACCCACCTCCGGAGGTTCGTCGGGGCGGTGGGTGTGACGTGTGCTGCTCATGTCGATCATCATGCCTGGCGGGTGTCGCGGCGGTACAGCGCCGCCGCGGCGGCGGCGAACACCACCAGGAAGCCGGCCAGCCCGGCGACCGCGACGGTGTCCAGGGAGTGTCCCGGCCGGGTGAAGCCGGCCAGCCGGTTGTACAGGTACACCGGGTTGAGCCGGGCGAACTTCTCCAGCGAGCCGGTCACCGGGAACCAGGTGCCGCCGAGCAGCGCCATCGCCATGTAGGTGATCATCACGATGGTCTGCACCGCGTCCGGCGCCGCCGCGTACCCGAGCGCCACCCCGAGCGCGGCGAACACGAAGCTGCCCAGCCACAGCGCCGCCGCGAGTCCGAGCCACTGCGCCGCGGTGAGCGAGACGCCCTGGCTCGCGCCGACCGCGAAGACCACCAGGATCGCCGGCAGCGTGGTCACCGCGCTCGCCGCGATCTTCCCGACGGTGTACGCCCGGCCGGGCAGCGCGGTCAGCCGCAGCTGGCGCGTCCAGCCGCTCTTGCGCTCCAGCGAGATCCGCTGCGCGTTGCCGGTCAGCACCGCGCCGACCGCGCCGAAGGTGGCCATCGAGACCATGAAGTAGGTCTTCACCGGCAGCCCGCCGGCCAGCGGGCTGGAGCCGTAGGCGTTGATGAAGAAGACGTACATCAGCGCCGGGTAGGCGAGGGTGAGGAGCAGGTAGCGCCGGTTGCGCAGGGTCCGCAGGATCTCCAGCTTGATCAGGGTGGTCATCGCGCACTCTCCAGGGACGCGTCGTTCCGGTCCTGCTCGCCGGTGATGGTCAGGAAGGCCTGTTCCAGGCCCAGCCCGGTCACCTCCAGTCCGCGCGGGTACAGGCCGGCCCGGTAGAGCCCGGCCACGCTGGCGTCGGCGTCCGCGGTTCGGATCCGCACCGTGCGCACCCCGGGGACCCGTGCGGTGACGTCCAGCGACCGCGCGCCGGGCAGGGCGCGCAGCACCGCCTCGTCGAAGGGCCCGTCCTCGTCGTGGAGCTCGAAGGCGACCCGGCGGGCCCCGGCCCGCGCCTTGATCTCCGCCGAGCTGCCGTCGGCGATCAGCCGGCCCCGGTGCAGCACCAGGACACGGTCGGCGATCGAGTCGGCCTCCTCCAGGTAGTGGGTGGCGAACAGCACCGTGCGCCCGGCGTCGGCCTGGGCGCGCATGCTCGCCCAGAACGACTGCCGCACGCTGACGTCCATGCCCGTGGTGGGCTCGTCCAGCACGATCAGGTCGCTGTCTCCGGCGATGGCCAGGGCGAAGCGCACCCGCTGCTCCTGGCCGCCGGACAGCTTGTCGACCCGTCGCTCCGCCAGCTCGGTGATCCCCGCGTCGGTCAGCACCCCCGTGACCGACCGACCGCGCGGATGCACGTCGCAGGCGAGCCGTACCAGCTCGCGCACCTTGACATCGGACATCAGCCCGCCGCTCTGCAGCATCGCGCCGACCCGCCCGGCCGCGATCGCCGCCCGCGGAGCCCCGCCGAACAGGGTCACGGCGCCCTGGTCGGGCTCGCGCAGGCCGAGCAGCAGGTCCAGGCTGGTGGACTTCCCGGCGCCGTTCGGCCCGAGCAGCGCCACCGTCTCCCCCGGTCGCAGGACCAGGTCCAGCCCGTCGACGGCGCGCACCCGCCCGTAACTCTTGCCCACGCCGCGGAAGGCGGCCACCTCGGTAACCATCGTCCTGCTCCTCTCCCCTGACGGTGTCCGGTGCTGTTCGCACCACCTCAGATTCCCGCGGGGACGGGTACCGGCGGCAGTGTCCGCCGTCGTGCCTTCGGCATGACGGATGTCATGGCTGCGGCCGGTACCCCGGTCACGGGGTACCGGCCGCGGAAGGGCTGGTCAGGGGCGGGACCGGGGTGGCCTCACATCCCCAGCGAGCGCTTCACGAAGTCGACCTGGAGCAGCAGCAGGTTCTCCGCGACCTCCTCCTGCGGGGTCATGTGGGTGACGCCGGACAGCGGCAGCACGGTGTGCGGGCGCCCGGCGGCGAGCAGCGCCGAGGACAGCCGCAGGGTGTGCGCGGCCACCACGTTGTCGTCCGCCAGCCCGTGGATGATCATCAGCGGGCGCTCCAGCCCGGCCGCGTACCCGCTCAGCGAGTTCGCGGCGTACACCTCGGGCCGCTCGGCCGGGTCGCCCAGGTAGCGCTCGGTGTAGTGGGTGTCGTACAGCTCCCAGTCGGTCACCGGCGCGCCGGCCACCGCCGCGTGGAAGACGTCCGGGCGGCGCAGCACGGCCAGCGCGGAGAGGTAGCCGCCGTACGACCAGCCGCGGATGGCGACCCGGTCGAGGTCCAGCGGGAACTCCCCGGCGAGCGCCGCCAGCGCGTCCACCTGGTCGTCCAGGGTGGATCCGGCGAAGTCGAAGGCGATCGACTTCTCCCAGGCCGGCCCGCGCCCGGGGGTGCCGCGCCCGTCGGCGACGATCACGGCGAAGCCCTGGTCGGCGAACCACTGCGACTGGAGGTGCGGGTTGTGCGCCTGGTGGACGCGCTGGCCGCCGGGGCCGCCGTACGGGTCCATCAGGACGGGCAGCAGGCCGTCCCGCTCGCGGTCGTAGCCGGTGGGCAGGAAGACGGCGGCCGGGATGCGGCGCTCGCCGGCGAAGCGGAAGACCGGACGGGCCGTGATGACCGGGGTCTCGGCGTGCGAGGCGATGGTGGCGACGTCGTCGACCGCCAGGCCCTCGGGCAGGTCCCGGGCGACCTGGACCAGCGTGCCGGGCAGGTCGGGCTCGGCGGTGGCCCGGACGGTGATGCCGCCGCCGTGCACCGCGCTGGTGACGGAGGTGAACGGCCGTCCGTTGGCGGACTCCCAGCCCAGCCGCTTGCCGTCGTGGCTGATCCGGCCGACGGCGACCCAGCCCGGCTCGGGGTCGGTCTCCTCGACGCCGCCGGAGGCGCTGAAGAACACCTCGTCCTCGGTGACCGCGACGACCGACCGCACGTGCAGGTCGGCACCGGTCACGGCGCGGTCGCCGATCACCAGCGCCCGCGTCCCTCCCTCGTCCGAGATCCGGACCAGCTTGCCGTCCGGGGTCCAGGCCGGGACGCCCGCGAACAGCTCCAGCCAGGGGCCGCCCTTCTCCTCGTGCAGCGACTCGGTGGCGCCGGTGGCCACGTCCAGGCCGAGGATCCGCTGGTGGCGCTGGTCGCGGGACTGGACCTGGAGCAGCGGGACGCCGCCCTTCGACCAGTGCACCCGGCCCAGGTACGGGAAGGCCTCGCGGTCCCAGACCACCTCGGTGCGTCCGCCGTGCAGGTCGAGCAGCCAGAGCCCGACCTCGGCGTTGGTGCTGCCGGCCGCCGGGTAGGCGACCTCGGCGGGCTCGCGGTCCGGGTTCGCCGGGTCGGCGATCCACCAGCGGCGCACCCGGCTGTCGTCGGCGCGCTCGACCAGCAGCCGGTCGCCCTTCGGGGACCACCAGAAGCCGCGGTCGCGGCCCATCTCCTCCTGGGCGATGAACTCGGCCTGGCCCCAGGTGACGTTCGGGCCGTCGGGCTCGGCGAGCACCCGGTCGCCGCTGCCGTCGGTCCGGGTCAGCCGCAGCTCGCCGGCCGTGTTGGCGTACGCGACGTGGGCGCCGTCCGGGGCCGGGCGCGGGTCCAACAGCGGGCCCTCGGCGGGCAGTTCGGTGGTGGTGCCGGTGGCCAGGTCGGCGGTGAACAGCCGGCCGGAGAGGGCGAAGGCGGCCAGCGCGCCGGCCGCGTCGAGGGCGTAGCCGACGACGCCGGCCGAGCCCTCGCGGCTGCGTTCGCGGCGCGCCTTCTCGGCCGGGGAGAGGTCCTCCTCGCCGCCGCCGAGCAGCGCGGCCGGGTCGGCGGCGATCCGCTCCTCGCCGGTGGCGGTGTCGAGGGTCCAGAGCAGGTTGGCCCGGTCGTGGCCCGACCGCGAGCGGAGGAAGACGACCCGCGAGCCGTCCGGTGCGACGGAGAAGGAGCGGGGTGCGCCGACGGTGTAGCGCAGGGTCCGCGCGTACTGCCGCGGGAAGGTGTCCTCAGAGGTGTGGGAGGTCATGGCACCAGACCTTATGACGCCGGACCACCACCCCCGGAGGCACGTTGATCACTCGTTCGGAGTATCGCGCCGAAGTACGCCCCAAAGGGGCCCAAACCGCCTCCGACCGGCCTACGCGCCCCTCGGATGCCACGATGCCCCGGCGCGCGCGGACTCACTGAGTGTGATGACCCCCTCACCCATCGGGTATGACTTGTCCGGCGAGTGATCGCCGGCCCCCGTCCCGGGCCGCGGCCACCCGCAGCCTCCAGTCCCCCGCCGCCCTCCCCCCGGAGGCGGCGCGCCCGAGAATGGGGTGTGTGCCGACATGGCCATGAACATCTCCGCCGCCGTGCTGATGCTGGTGATCGTGGTGATCCTGATCCGCCGGTCCGGCCTGAAGCTGGCGCACGCGATCGTCTGCGCGCTGCTCGGCTTCTACCTGGCCTCCAGCTCGATCGCTCCGTCGATCAGCCAGGTCACCAGCAACCTCGCCGGAATGATCAACGGCCTGCGACTCTGACCGCGCCACCGCGGTCGTCAGGGCCCGTCTCCGAACTCGCGCCCGCGGGCCGAGGGCGGACGACGGGAGTCCGAAGACAGGCCCTAGGCTTCCTCCCATGACCTCGACCACCGGCCGCCGCCGCCTCCTCCTGGTCCACGCGCACCCCGACGACGAGTCGATCGGCAACGGCGCCACCATGGCCCGGTACGCCGCCGAGGGCGCCCGGGTCACGCTGGTGACCTGCACCCTCGGCGAGGGCGGCGAGGTGATCCCCCCGGAGCTGGCCCACCTGACGGCGGATCGGGACGACACCCTCGGCGCGTACCGGATCGGCGAGCTGACCGCGGCGATGGGCGCCCTCGGCGTCACCGACTTCCGCTTCCTCGGCGGTCCGGGGCGCTACCGGGACTCCGGGATGATGGGCGTGCCCGAGAACGACGCGCCCGGCTGCTTCTGGCGGGCGGACGTCGACGAGGCGGCCGGTCACCTGGTCGCGGTGATCCGCGAGGCGCGGCCGCAGGTGCTGGTCACGTACGACGAGAACGGCGGCTACGGGCACCCGGACCACATCCAGGCGCACCGGGTCGCGATGCGCGCGTACGAGCTGGCCGCCGATCCGGCGTTCCGTCCGGCGCTGGGCCCGGCCTGGCGGGTCGCCAAGGTGTACTGGAACCGGATGCCCCGCTCGGTGATCGGGGCCGGCCTCGCCGAGGCCGCCGCCAAGGCGTCCTTCCCGGGTGTCGCCGAGCCCGCCGACATCCCCGGCGTGGTCGACGACGAGGTCGTCACCACGGTGCTGGACGGCGCCGGGTACGCCGCCCCCAAGGCCGCCGCGCTGACCGCGCACGCCACCCAGATCACAGTGGACGACGCGTTCTTCGCGCTCTCCAACGACCTCGCCCAGCCGCTGTTCACCACCGAGTACTACCAGCTGGTACGCGGCCAGGCCGGGCCGGGCGAACCGGAGGACGACCTGTTCGCGGGCCTCGTCCCCGACGCCGCGCACGCCGAGGAGGTCGTCCGATGAGCAGGACCGCCCCCCAGCCGCCGCGCCGCTCGTTCCCGGCCGCCGTCCTCGGCACCCGCGAGGAGCGGCTGGCCGAGTCCCAGCCCCCGCGCCTCGCCCGGATCGCGTCCTACGTCCTGTTCTTCCTGCTGGGCGTCGCGGTGTCGGTCTGCGGATCCTTCGTGCAGGCCCTGTGGCCGCCGGTGGGGGTCCTGCTGGCGCTCGCCGCGACCGCCGCCACCTTCTACGGCGGCCTGCGGGTCACCGGCACCCGGCTCGGCGCGGGCGCGCCCGCGGCCGGCTGGTTCCTGGCGATGCTGCTGCTGATCGTGCCCCGGCCCGAGGGCGACAACGTGCTGTGGTCCAACGCGACCTCGCTGGCCTGGCTGTTCGCCGGCTCGGTGCTGGGCGTGATCTGCGCCACCCTGCCCACCCGCGCCGGCTGGTTCCCGGGGGTGCCCGGCCCCCCGCGCTGACCCGGGTCGTGCACGGCGTACGGTACCTCGTACGACGCGCAGTCAGGAGCGGGCGGCCTTACTCTCATACCGGAGGAACCGGACGTATCAGGATCTGTCCGAAGCCGTTCGCCGCTCAGTTCTTCCCAGTATGGTGGTCCCGCAGAACGCCGTACCCGACCGCCGCCCGCCCCAGCCAGGCCCGGCGACCACGAACCGCGGTCGCGCCGCACGGCCCGCCCGCGAACCCGGAGCAGAGCAGCATTGAGCAGCCGCGAATCTGACAACGCCCACCCGACGCCCCGGCGCACGGGTCCGGACGCCTACCCGTCGGGCACCCCGCCCTACGGCACCCCGGGCCCCGGCGTCGACCGGGCCGCGGCCGGCTCGGGCTCCGCGTCGGGCGGCGAGGACGACGGTCCGAAGACCGAGACCACCCTGACCACCCGGGTCCGGATCAACATCCCCGGCTCGCGTCCGATCCCGCCGGTCGTCGTCCGCAGCGCCGTCAAGAACGAGGACGGCCCGGGCGATGACGCCCCGGCCGCCGCGCCCGAGCCGGGCGGCCCGCGGCACCGCTCCGCGCCGGCCTCGCCCGTCCTCGGTGTGATGGAGGACGGTGGGCGCGCGGCCGCCCCGCCGAGCCTGCCGCCGGAGTGGGAGATGCCGGCGGTCCCGCCGATCCCGGCGGCGACCTCCGAGTCGGAGTCCACCGGCGCCTGGTTCCGGCCGCGCCAGAAGAAGGCCCCGGCCGTCGAGACCGTGCCGGCCGCGGTGCCGGCCGGTGCCACGGGCACGGTGGAGGCCCCGGCCGCGCCGGCCGCCGCCGAACCGCGCCCGCAGGCCGCCCGCCCGGCCGCGGGCCGGGCCGCCCGTGCCGAGGGCGCCGTGAACGGCCGTTCGGTGCCGTCCCAGGGCAAGCAGCCCGACCCTGCCGCGCCCGCCGCGCCGTACCGCGCCGAGGCCGCGGTGGAGGAGCCCGGCGTGTACGAGGCCGCCGCCCCCTTCGCCCCGGCCGCCGAGCCGTTCCCCCCGGTCGCCGACCCGTTCGGCACCTCCGTCCCGGACGCCGGCCGGCCCCAGCAGAACGGCTTCCAGCCCAACGGCTCCCAGCCCAACGGCCGCCCGCGCGGCGGCCGGCAGCGCGACCGTCAGCAGCCCGGCCCGCAGAACGGCTTCCAGCCGAACGGGAACCCGGCCCCCGCGCCGCACCCGCAGGCCGGGCCGGCCGCCGAGGCGAACCCCGAGGACACCTCGGTCGACGGCTTCGCACCGATCCGCGACCACACCCCGCCGCCCGCCGCGATACCCGGACTGCCCCACAACGGCGTCCCGCACGGCACCGACGGCCCTCCGCAGCCCGGCCTGTTCGCCTCGGCCCCGACCGGCACCGACCCGTTCGCCACCCAGCGTCCGACCGCCCCCGGCCAGGAGAACCCCGCCGTCGCGGCCGGCCCCGGCGCCCTCTTCCCGGGCGTGCCCAGTGCCACCCCCGCCCCGCGGCCCGGCGGCCCCGAGCAGGCCGGCCGCGACCCCGAGGCCACCGAGCTCACCCCGCTGCCGACCCCGGCCCCCGGCCCCCGGCCCGAGGCGGCCAAGGACGCACCGGCGCCGGCCCCCGCCAAGGCGAAGGCCGGGCCCGCCGCTCCCGCCAAGGCCAAGCGCGGCGGCCCCGGCAAGAAGCTGGTCAAGCTGGGCGTCTACGGCATCGGCGCGGTGCTGTTCCTCGGCGCCGCCGCGTACGGCACCGGTCTGATGCTCAACCAGTCCGACGTCCCCAAGGGCACCGTGGTGCTCGGCGCCGAGATCGGCGGCAGCAGCCGCGACCAGGCGATCCACCAGCTGGACGAGTCGATCGGCAAGGCCGGCCAGCAGCCGCTCAAGCTGAAGATCGGCGACCAGGCCGTGGACCTCGACCCGACGGTCGCCGGGCTGAGCTTCGACACCACCGCCACCGTGGACGGCCTGGCCCAGCACAGCTACAACCCGGTCGACGTCATCAAGTCGCTCCAGGGCGGCACCAAGGCCGTCGCCCCCGAGGTCAAGGTCGACCGGGCCAAGCTCAAGGCCGCCCTCGACTCCCTGGCCGGCGGCTCCGGCGCGGGCCTCCAGGAGGGCTACGTCAAGTTCGGCGACAACGGCGAGCCGATCGTCGTGCCCGGCCGGGCCGGCCAGGCGGTGGACTCGGCGAGCGCCCTGGACGTGATCGAGCAGGCCTACCGCGACCGCGCCGACGGCAAGCCCGACCAGCCGATCGCCCTCGCCGTCGCGGCCGCCCAGCCGAAGGTCTCCGCCCAGGCCCTCCAGGCCGCCGCCGACAGCCTCGGCAAGCAGGTGGCCTCCGGCAAGGTGCACGTCACGGCCGGCGCCAAGACCTGGGACTTCGGCCCGAGGACCGCCGCCAAGGCGCTCACCCTGGTCCCGGACGCCTCCGGCAAGATCGTGCCCAAGTGGGACCTCGACGCGCTCTCCGGCCAGCTGGGCACCGCGTTCGACAAGGTGAAGGTCAAGAAGAACGGCCAGCTCGCCGCGATCACCCCGCAGGACGTCGCGGACGGCGTCGCCTCGGTGTTCGACAAGACCGGCGACAAGGACCGCACCTTCAAGTTCGCGGTCTGACACCTCCGCGGCCGAAGAACCCGCGCTCGAAAGGGGCGGGCCCGCACCCGGGCCCGCCCCTTCTCCCTGCCCTCCGCGCCGCCGCTCGACAACGCCCCTCCCGGTCAGCAAGATGTGACGCCACACCATCCGTCACATCCACCCCGGGGAGCACGCCGATGCGCCGCCGCCTCCAGCACCACGGGACGGCCCTGCTCGCCGGTCTCACCGCCCTCACCCTCTCGCTGGCCCTCTGCTCCTGCACCACCGGCCAGGGCGGTGCCGGCGGCGACGCGCTACCCTCCGCGCCCTCGTCGCCCAAACTCACCTCGATCGACATCAACCCGCACGACCGGGCCCGGCTGCGCCAGGGTGGCACCCTGAACCTGGCGATCGCCCAGTTCTCCCACCAGTGGTCGCCGATCCACGCCGACGGCGCCGAGTCCACGACCGTCATGGTCAGCAAGCCGCTGCTGCCGACCTTCTTCCGCTCGGACGCGGCCGGCACCCAGACCCCCAACCCGGCCTACCTCCAGGAAGCCCACGCCGACCTCAGGGACGGCCGGCAGGTGGTCACCTGGACCCTCAACCCGAAGGCCCACTGGTCCGACGGGACCCCGATCACCTGGCGCGACATCGAGGCCAACTGGCGCGCCCTGAACGGGAAGGACCCGGCGTACAAGTCCTCCAGCAACACCGGCTTCGAACTGGTCTCCTCGGTCGAGCGCGGCAAGGACGACTTCCAGGCCGTGATGACCTTCGACCGCCCGTTCTCCGAGTGGCAGTCGATGTTCAACAGCGCGAGCAACGCCCCGCTGCTGCCCGCCACCCGGATCTCCACCCCGGAGCTGTTCAACACCGCCTACCTGGACGGGTTCCCGGTCACATCCGGCCCGTTCAGGGTCGAGCGGCTGGACCGCACCGCCCAGACCGTCACACTGGTCGCCGACCCCTCCTGGTGGGGCGACAAACCGGTGCTGGACCGGATCGTCTTCCACGCGATGCTGCCCTCCGCGATGCCCGCCGCCTTCGCCAAGGGAGAGCTCGACCTCGTCAACAACGGCCCGGACGTGGCCGGTTACCAGCTCATCAAGAGCACCAAGGGCGCCGTGGTCCGCCGGGCCGGCGGGCCGGACTTCCGTCAGCTCACCCTGAACGCCCGCACCCCCGCGCTCGGCGACGCGACCGTGCGCCAGGCCGTCTTCCAGGCGATCGACCGGGACGCGGTGATCCGCGCCGACCTCAGCGGCCTGGACTGGCCCACCGTCCCGCTCAACAACCACCTGCTGGTCACCAACCAGAACGGCTACCGCGACAACTCCCTGGGCCTGGCCCGCTACGACCCGGCCGAGGCCGCCCGCAAGCTGGACTCGGCCGGCTGGAAGACGGACGGCGACGTCCGGAAGAAGGACGGCCGCGAGCTGAACCTGCGGATGGTCGTCCCGGCCGGCGTCACCCCGGCCCAGACCGAGGCCGCCAACGCCACCAGGATGCTCAAGGACGTCGGCATCAAGGTCACCACGGTGACCGCCCCCCTCAACGAGTTCTTCGACAAGTACGTCAACCGCGACGACTTCGACATCGCCGCCTACTCCCTGATCGGCACCCCCTTCCCGGCCAGCGGGAACCGTGCCAACTTCGCCCAGAACGGCGGCACCAACCGCGTCGGCGCGGGCAGCCCGGCGGCGGACGCCGCGCTCGACCGGGCCGCCGCCGCGACCGACGCGGCCGCCGTCTCCGAGGCGGTCAACCAGGCCGACGGCGAACTCTGGAAGGTGGCCGGCGTCCTGCCGCTCTACCAGCGCCCGCAGTTGTTCGGAGCCCGCGCCGACCTCGCCAACATCGGCGCCCAGGGCCTGTCCGACATCGTCTGGGAGAACGTCGGCTTCCTGAAGTAGCCGACCGGAGCGGCCCTGCGGGGGCCGGCGGGCCTCAGCCGTGCAGCGTCTCGCGCCAGTAGTGGCAGGCGCTGCGGCGGCCCACCAGCTCCGTCCCGTGCTCGCTCGTCACCGGTACCAGCACCGGGAGTTCGGTGCGGCAGCGGTCCTGCGCACGGTCGCAGCGCGGGTTGAAGGCGCAGCCCTCCGGGATGCGCAGCAGGCTCGGCGGCAGGCCCTTGATGGCGTGCAGGTCCCGGCCCTTCTGGTCCAGCCGGGGGATCGAGTCCAGCAGCCCCCGGGTGTACGGGTGCGCGGGGCGGGCGTACAGCTGGTGGACCGGGGCGGTCTCGACGATCCGGCCCGCGTACATCACGGCGATCTTGTCCGCGACGTCCGCGACCACACCGAGGTCGTGGGTGATCAGGATCAGGCCCATGTTGTACTCGGCCTGGAGTTCGGCGAGCAGGTCCATCACCTGGGCCTGGACGGTCACGTCCAGCGCGGTGGTCGGCTCGTCCGCGATGATCAGATCGGGCTCCAGGGCCAGCGCCATCGCGATCATGATGCGCTGGCGCATCCCGCCGGAGAACTGGTGCGGGAAGTCGCCCACCCGCTGCCTGGCGGCGGGGATGCGGACCCGCTCCATCAGCTCGACGGCCTTCTCCCGCGCCTCCTTGCGGGTGGCCCCCCGGTGCGTCCGGAACATCTCGCCGAGCTGGTAGCCGACGCTGAGCACCGGGTTCAGCGCGGACAGCGAGTCCTGGAAGATCATCGCGATGTGCCCGCCCCGGACGGTCCGCCGGGCGCCCTCGCGCATGGTCAGCAGGTCCTCGCCGCGGAACAGGACCCGCCCCGCGGTGATCCGCCCCGGCGGCATGTCCAGGATGCCCATGATCGCCTGCGCCGTGACCGACTTGCCGGAGCCGGACTCCCCCAGCACCGCCAGCGTCTCCCCGGCCGAGACGGAGTAGCTCACCCCGTTGACGGCCTTGGCCACGCCGTCCCGAGTGTGGAACTCCACGTGCAGGTCGTCGACCTCCAGCAACGGCGTACCGGGCTCCAGGCTCCCCCGACCACCGCCGATCACCTCCACCGCGTCCATGAGAGCAGCCCTCCTCGGCACAGCGGCGTCCACCGTTGGGCGCAGAGCAACTATCAAGGAACAGCGAGTACTTGGCGAGCCCGTGGCAGATCTCTTTTCCGTCACGACCCCTCAGCCCGCGGCCTCGCCGCCCTCGCGCTCCGCCGGGCCCTGCCCGATCTCGCGCTCCGCCGCACTCTGCTCGATCTCGCGCTCCGCCGCGCTCTGCCCGATCTCGCGCTCCGCCGCGAAGTGACAAGCCGAGTCGTGCCGCGCCGCCCCGTCCAGCCAGGACGGCGCGGTCAGCAGCGGCACCTCGACCTCGCACCGCTGCTGGGCCCTCCAGCAGCGGGTGCGGAAGCGGCAGCCGGACGGCGGGTTGGCCGGTGAGGGCACGTCGCCGGTGAGCACGATCCGGTCCCGGGTCTCGCGCGCCGTCGGGTCCGGCACCGGCACCGCGGAGAGCAGCGCCTGGGTGTACGGGTGCGTCGCGTGGTCGTAGATCTCCTCGTCCGAGCCGATCTCGACCATCTTCCCCAGGTACATCACGCCGACCCGGTCCGAGATGTGCCGGACGATCGAGAGGTCGTGCGCGATGAACATGTACGACAGGTTGAACTCGCCCTGCAGCTTGTCCAGCAGGTTGATCACCTGTGCCTGTACCGAGACGTCCAGTGCCGAGACCGGCTCGTCGCAGATGATGACCTCCGGCTTGAGCGCCAACCCCCGTGCGATGCCGATGCGCTGGCGCTGGCCGCCGGAGAACTGGTGCGGGTACCGGTTGATGTACTCGGGGTTGAGTCCGACCACGTCCAGCAGGTCCTGGACGGCCTTGCGGCGGTCGCCCTTGGGCGCCACCTCGGGGTGGATCTCGAACGGCTCGCCGATGATGTCGCCGACCGTCATCCGCGGGTTGAGCGAGGTGTACGGGTCCTGGAACACCATCTGGATGTTCCGGCGGACGGCCTTCAGCGCCCCGCCGGAGAGCCGGGAGATCTCCTCCCCCTTGTAGCGGACCGATCCCCCGGTGGCGGGCTCCAGGTTCATCAGCACCTTGGCCAGTGTGGACTTCCCGCAGCCGGACTCGCCGACGATGCCGAGCGTCTCGCCCTGCATCAGGTCGAAGGTGACCCCGTCCACCGCCTTGACCGCGCCGACCTGCCGCTTGAGGAGGACGCCCTTGGTCAGCGGGAAGTGCTTGACCAGGTCCCGGACTTCGAGGATCGGCTCGCCGCGCGGCACCTCCCGCGCGAGGACGGCCTCCTCCGGCACCGCCGCGCCCAGGGCGCTGGACCCGTTAGCGGCCATGGAGGGTCTCCTTCCAGAAGAAACAGGCGCTGCCGCGTCCCTCCGTCGGCGCCCCGTCCTCCTCGGCGACCGGGAACAGCTCCGGCACCTCGGCCCGGCAGACGTCCTGGGCGCGCGGGCAGCGCGGGTTGAAGGCGCAGCCCTCGGGGACGCGCAGCAGGTTGGGCGGCAGGCCCTTGATGGCGTAGAGTTCCTGGCCCTTCTGGTCCAGCCGGGGGATCGAGTCCAGCAGCCCCCGGGTGTACGGGTGCGCGGGGCGGGCGTACAGCTGGTGGACCGGGGCGGTCTCGACGATCCGGCCCGCGTACATCACGGCGATCTTGTCCGCGACGTCCGCGACCACGCCCAGGTCGTGGGTGATCAGGATCAGGCCCATGTTGTACTCGGCCTGGAGTTCGGCGAGCAGGTCCATCACCTGGGCCTGGACGGTCACGTCCAGCGCGGTGGTCGGCTCGTCCGCGATGATCAGATCGGGCTCCAGGGCCAGCGCCATCGCGATCATGATGCGCTGGCGCATCCCGCCGGAGAACTGGTGCGGGAAGTCGCCCACCCGCTGCCTGGCGGCGGGGATGCGGACCCGCTCCATCAGCTCGACGGCCTTCTCCCGCGCCTCCTTGTGGGAGGTCCCCCGGTGGGCCCGGAACATCTCGCCGAGCTGGTAGCCGACGCTGAGCACCGGGTTCAGCGCGGACAGCGAGTCCTGGAAGATCATCGCGATCTTCCGGCCGCGGATCCGCCGCCGCTCGTCCTTGCCCATCGTGAGCATGTCCTGGCCGCGGTAGAGGATCTCGCCGCGCGGGATCCGGGCCGGCGGCATGTCCAGGATGCCCATGATCGCCTGCGCCGTGACCGACTTGCCGGAGCCGGACTCCCCCAGCACCGCCAGCGTCTCCCCGGCCGAGACGGAGTAGTCGACGCCGTTCACGGCCCGGGCGACGCCGTCCCGGGTGACGAACTCGACGTGCAGGTCCCGGACGTCGAGCAGCGGCCCCGGGAACGGCGCCTCCCGCTCGTGCCCGGTGGTGTCCAGCGCTGTGCTCACGACGCGCTCCCCTCGCTCAGCGAAGCTTCGGATCGAGGGCGTCGCGCACCGCGTCGCCCAGCATGATGAAGGCCAGCACCGTGATCGAGAGTGCCGCGGCCGGGAAGAACAGCACGTACGGCGCGGTCCGGATCACCTTCTGCGCGGAGGAGATGTCGATGCCCCAGGAGATGGTCGGGTCCTGGAGTCCGATGCCGAGGAAGCTCAGCGTCGCCTCGGTGGCGATGTAGCCGCCGAGCGCGATCGTCGCCACCACGATCACCGGCGCGAGCGCGTTCGGCAGGATGTGCCGGAACATCAGCCGGCCGGTGCCGGCGCCGAGCGCCCGCCCGGCCACCACGTAGTCGGACTGTTTGACGGTCAGCACCGCGCCGCGCATCACCCGGGCGATCTGGGTCCAGCCGAGCACGCCCAGCGCGATGACCACGCTCCACACCGTGCGGGTGGCGAAGGCGTTCAGCAGCACCAGCGCGCCGAGCAGCAGCGGGATGCCGAAGAAGATGTCCGTGATCCGGGAGAGCACCGCGTCGATCCAGCCGCCGAAGTAGCCGGCCACCATCCCGGTCAGTCCGCCGAGCACGGTGACGGCGGCGGTGACGAAGATGCCGACGGTGATCGAGGCCCGGGCCCCGTACACCACCCGGGCGTAGATGGACCGGCCCTGGGCGTCGTAGCCGAACCAGCCGGCCCCGAAGACGTCGCCCCAGCTGGGCCGTCTGAGGTAGTTGTTCACCAGGTCGGCGTGGCGCGGGTCGGCGCCGGTGAACGCCCAGGGGAAGACCGCCATCACCACCAGCAGCAGGATGAGCACCGCCGAGATCAGGAAGATCGGCCGCCGGCGCAGGTCCCGCCAGGCGTCCGCCCAGAGGCTGCGGGCCTCCTCGCGCTTCACCACGTCCGGTTCGACCAAGGTCTCCTGCTCGACCGCCATGCCCTGCTCCCCCGCGTAGTCGAGGCGTGACACCCCCGGCTTGGGGTGCGGCTCGTACGAGTCCTCGTCGTGGATGTCAGGCATAGCGGATCCTCGGGTCCAGGACCGCGTAGAGCAGGTCGACGAGCAGGCTGGCGACCAGGTAGACGATCACCAGGACGGTCACGATGCCGACCACGGTGGGGCCCTCCTTCTGGTTGATCGCCCGGTACAGGACGTTGCCGATGCCCTGCACGTTGAAGATGCCCTCGGTGACGATCGCCCCGCCCATCAGCGCGCCGAGGTCGGTGCCGAGGAAGGTCACCACCGGGATCAGCGAGTTGCGCAGCAGGTGGCGGGTGATGACGGTCCGTCGCGGCAGGCCCTTGGCGACCGCGGTGCGGATGTAGTCGGCCCGCAGGTTCTCGCCGATCGAGGTCCGGGCGAGCCGGGCGACGTACGCGAGCGAGAGCGAGCCCAGCACGATGGCCGGCAGCACCAGCTGGGTCAGGTCGTAGCTGTCCTGGACGGTCGGAGTGACCCAGCCCAGGTTGGTGGCGAACACCGTCTGCGCGATGTAGGCCAGTACGAAGACCGGGATCGAGATCACCACCAGGGTGAGGATCAGCACCAGGGTGTCCGCGATGCTGCCGCGCCACAGGCCGGAGACCAGGCCGAGGGCGAGGCCGGCGACCATCTCGAAGACGAAGGCCAGCAGGGCGAGCCGGATGGTGACCGGGAAGGCGCCCGCCATGATGTCGGTGACCGGCCGGCCGGTGAAGCTGGTGCCGAAGTCCCCCTGGAAGAGGTTCCCCATGTAGTGCAGGTACTGCTTCCAGATCGGCTGGTCCAGGTAGTACGTGTGCTTGATGCTGGCGACCACGGCCGGGTCGGCGGCCTTCTCGCCGAACAGTGCCGCCACCGGATCGCCCGGCAGCGTGTAGACCATCAGGAAGATCAGCAGTGTGGCGCCGAAGAACACCGGGATCATCTGCAGCACCCGCCGCAGCACGTAACTGCCCATCCGGGCCTCCTTCCTAGGTGTCCGGCCGGGTTCCGGCCGGCCGTCGGCCGCGAGACCGGGCCCCGCCCTCCGCGCGGGGAGGGCGGGGCCGGCGCGAGGGGGCGGGGCTCAGCCCTTGACCTCGACCTGGGTCCAGGCCGGGTTCCCGAAGGAGTCGAACTTCACGTTCTGCACCTTGGTCGAGTAGCCGGAGTTGGTGCGGTAGTACCAGAGCGGGATGGCCGGCATGCCGCTCGGCAGCACCGCCTCGGCCTGCTGGTAGCCGGTCACCGTGTCGGCGACGCTGCCCGCCTCGTCGGCCTTGGTGGCGGCTTCGTCGAACTTCGGGTCGCTGTAGCCGAAGTCGTTGGACGCGGCGCCGGTGCGGTACACGTCCGCCAGGAAGTTGGCGTTCAGCGGGTAGTCCTGCACCCAGCCGGTGCGGAAGGCGCCGTTGATCTGGTGCCCGGTGATCGCGGCCCGCGCCGTCTTGAAGTCGGGCTTCGGGTCGCCCAGACAGTCGACCCCGGTGCTCTGCCGGATCGAGTTGCAGACCGCGTCGACCCACTCCTTGTGGCCGCCGTCCGCGTTGTAGGTGATCATCAGCTTGTTGCCGGGGACGCCGCCGCCCTCCTCGATCAGCTGCTTGGCCTTGGCCGGATCGAACTTGCAGTTGTCGCCGCAGGTGCCGTCCTTGTAGCCCTCGACGCCCTCGGCGACCCAGGCGGTGGCGGGCTTGCGGGAGCCCTGGAGCACCGTCTTGGTGATGGTGTCGCGGTCGATCGCCATCGACAGGCCCTGGCGCACCTTGGCCTTCTCCGGCCCGGACCAGTCGCCCTGGTAGAGCGTGAAGCCGATGTTCTGGATGGCGCCCTGCGGCTCGTCCACCGCGCGGTCGCCGAGGTCGCTCTTGTACGTGGCCAGCGCGGACGGCGGCACCTGGTCCGCCACGTCCAGGTTGTTGGACTGGAGGTCCGCGTACGCGGCCTCGGCCGTGGTGTACATCTTGAAGACGATGCCGCCGTTCTTCGGCTTGTCCGCGCCCTGGTAGTCCGGGAAGCTCTTGGTCACCACCTGGCTGTTGTGCGCCCAGCTGACGAACTCGTACGGGCCGTTGCCCACCGGCTTCTGCCCGTATCCGGCCGGGTCCTTGTAGAAGCCCTCGGGCAGCGGCGAGAAGGCGATGTAGCCGAGCTTGTACTCGAAGTACGAGACCTTGTGGATCAGCTTGACGGTGAAGTGGAGGTCGTCGGTGACGGTCAGCCCGGACATCTTGTCCGTGCTCGCCGAGCCGGAGGCCGGGTGGACGTCCTGGTAGCCCTCGATGTCGGAGAACCAGGAGCTGTTGATCTGGTTGTTGGCGGGGTTGGCGCCCCAGTTCCAGGCGTCGACGAAGTTCTGGGCGTGCACCGGGGTGCCGTCGTGGAACTTCCAGCCGTCCTTCAGCGTGATGTCGAAGGTCTGCGAGTCGCTGGTGTCGATCTTGTCCGCGACCTGCATCCGGATCTTGGCGTTGCTCGGGTCGTAGTCCACGAGCCCCTTGAAGAGGTTCTGGATGATGCGGCCGCCGCCGACCTCGTTCGCGTTGGCGGGCTGCAGCGGGTTCTGCGGCTCGTTGCTCTGGTAGCTGAACGTCTTGCTCGCGTCCGACGAACTGCTACTGCTCCCTCCCCCGCTGTCGCCGCATCCGGTGGCCACCAGGACCACGGACGTCGCGGCGGCGAGGACCCAACGGGCACGGACGGCTACGGGCATGGAGGTCCCTCCTCAGGGTGTGTGTCGCATCACACCCCATGAGAAGCGCGGCCCGGCGACGGCGCGCGTCAAGTGCACTCGGACGGGTGCGTGGACCTCGCCCGGAGTTGACGGGGCGCCGGACCGGTGCGGACCGGCCGAAACACGGGAAGGGCCCGCGGCGCGAACGCCGCGGGCCCTTCCTGGAACCACCGGGGATCAGGCCGCGGCCTGCTCCCGGACCTCGGGGAAGTGGCAGGCCGACTCGTGCGCGGCCGGGCCCTCCAGCACCGAGGGCACCGCGAGCAGCGGGATCTCCTGGGAGCACCGCTCCTCCGCCTTCCAGCAGCGGGTGCGGAAGCGGCAGCCGGACGGCGGGTTGGCCGGCGAGGGGATGTCGCCGGCGAGCACGATCCGGTCCCGGGTCTCGCGCGCCGTCGGGTCCGGCACCGGCACCGCGGAGAGCAGCGCCTGGGTGTACGGGTGGGTGGCGTTCTCGTAGATCTCCTCGTCCGAGCCGATCTCGACCATCTTGCCCAGGTACATCACGCCGACCCGGTCGGAGATGTGCCGGACGATGGAGAGGTCGTGGGCGATGAACATGTAGGAGAGGCCGAACTCGCCCTGGAGCTGCTCCAGCAGGTTGATCACCTGCGCCTGGACGGACACGTCCAGCGCCGAGACCGGCTCGTCGCAGATGATGATCTCCGGCTTGAGCGCGAGACCGCGGGCGATGCCGATGCGCTGGCGCTGGCCGCCGGAGAACTGGTGCGGGTACCGGTTGATGTACTCCGGGTTCAGACCCACGACGTCCAGCAGGTCCTGGACGGCCTTGCGGCGGTCGCCCTTGGGCGCCACCTCGGGGTGGATCTCGAACGGCTCGCCGATGATGTCGCCGACCGTCATCCGCGGGTTGAGCGAGGTGTACGGGTCCTGGAACACCATCTGGATGTTGCGGCGGACGGCCTTGAGGGCCGAACCCTGCAGCGTGGAGATGTCCTCGCCCTTGAACAGCACCTGGCCGGAGGTGGCACGCTCCAGGTTCATCAGCACCTTGGCCAGCGTGGACTTGCCACAGCCGGACTCGCCGACGATGCCGAGCGTCTCACCCTTCTTCAGCTCGAAGGAGATGCCGTCGACGGCCTTGACCGCGCCGACCTGCTTCTTGAAGAGGATGCCCTGGGTCAGCGGGTAGTGCTTGACCAGGTCCTTGACCTCCAGGATGGTCTCAGCCATGGAGGGTCTCCTTCCAGAGGTGGCACGCGCTGCGGCGGCCGGTGAGCTCCTTGCCGTCCTTGTCCGTCACGTGGTGCAGCGCCGGGGTCTCGGTGCGGCACAGGTCGGTGGCGACGTCGCAGCGGGGGTTGAACGCGCAGCCGGCCGGAACCTTCAGCAGGTTCGGGGGCAGGCCCTTGATCGCGTACAGCTCCTGGCCCTTCTGGTCCAGGCGCGGGATGGAACGGAGCAGGCCCTTGGTGTACGGGTGCGCGGGGTTCGCGTACAGGTCGTGCACCGGGGCGGTCTCCACGATCCGGCCCGCGTACATCACGGCGATCTTGTCCGCGACGTCGGCGACCACGCCGAGGTCGTGGGTGATCAGGATCAGACCCATGTTGTACTCGGCCTGGAGCTCGGCGAGCAGGTCCATCACCTGGGCCTGGACGGTCACGTCCAGGGCGGTGGTGGGCTCGTCGGCGATGATCAGGTCGGGCTGGAGCGACAGCGCCATGGCGATCATGATGCGCTGGCGCATGCCGCCGGAGAACTGGTGCGGGAAGTCGTTCACCCGCTGCCTGGCCGCGGGGATGCGCACCCGCTCCATCAGCTCGATGGCCTTCTCCTTCGCCTCCTTCTTGGAGGCGCCCTGGTGCACCCGGAACATCTCGCCGAGCTGGTAGCCGACGCTGAGCACCGGGTTCAGCGCGGACAGCGCGTCCTGGAAGATCATCGCGATCTTCCGGCCGCGGATCTGCCGCCGCTGCTCGTTGCTCATCTTGAGCATGTCCTGGCCGCGGTACAGGATCTCGCCCTGGGTCACCTTGCCCGGGGGCATGTCCAGGATGCCCATGATGGTCTGCGCCGTCACGGACTTGCCGGAGCCGGACTCGCCGAGCACGGCGAGCGTCTCGCCGGCCGCGACGGAGTAGTTGACGCCGTTCACGGCCTTGGCGATCCCGTCCCGGGTGTGGAACTCCACGTGGAGGTCCTTCACCTCCAGGAGAGGGGTGCCAACTTCGAGACGTTCGTTCTTCTGGCTGTTCTCGATCACGGTGGTCATCGGGTCGTCACCTCTTCTCTCAACGGAGCTTCGGGTCGAGGGCGTCGCGCACCGCGTCGCCGAGCATGATGAAGGCCAGCACGGTGAGGCTCAGCATGCCGGCGGGGAAGAACAGGGCGAACGGCGCCGTACGGATCACCTTCTGGGCCGAGTTGATGTCGATACCCCAGGAGATGGTCGGGTCCTGCAGACCGATGCCGAGGAAGCTCAGCGTGGCCTCGGTGGCGATGTAACCGCCGAGCGCGATGGTCGCGACGACGATCACCGGGGCGACCGCGTTCGGCAGGATGTGCTTGAACATGATCCGGTTGGTGCTGGCCCCCAGGGCCTTGGCCGCCGTCACGAAGTCGGCCTGCTTGACCGTGATCACCGAGCCGCGCATGACACGGGTCATCTGGGTCCAGCCCAGGGCCGACAGCGCGAAGACCACGCTCCAGACGGTGCGGGTGGTGAAGGCGTTGAGGACCACCAGCGAGCCGAGCAGCAGCGGGATGCCGAAGAAGATGTCGGTGACGCGGGAGATGATCGTGTCGACCCAGCCCCCGAAGTAGCCGGCGACCATGCCGGCGATGCCGCCGAGGACGGTCACGCCGACGGTGACGCAGATGCCGACCACGACCGAGGCCCGGGCGCCGTAGATGACGCGCGCGTAGATGCTGCGGCCCTGGAGGTCGTAACCGAACCAGTCCGGCTGGAAGAGGTGGCTGTAGTTCGGCTTCGTCAGGTAGTGCGCTCGCAGGTCGCCCGCCCGCGGGTCCACCGAGGTGAACAGGCCCGGTGCGATCGCGATGACGACCAGCAGCACGATGAGCAGCGCGGAGAGCACGAAGATCGGCTTGCGGCGCAGGTCGTGCCAGGCGTCGGAGCCGAGGCTGCGGGCCTTCTCCGGCTTGGCGGCCGCGGTGGCGGCCTGGGCCGGGATCTCCTCGGCCGTCTTCTTCTCGGTCAGGTCAGGCATAACGGATCCTCGGGTCCAGGACCGCGTAAAGCAGGTCGACGAGCAGGCCAGCAACCAGGTACACGATCACCAGGAAGGCCACGAAGCCGGAGACCGTCGAGCCCTCCTTCAGGTTGATCGCGTGGAAGAGCGCGTTGCCGACACCCTTGACGTTGAAGATGCCTTCGGTGACGATCGCGCCGCCCATCAGGGCGCCCAGGTCGGTGCCGAGGAAGGTGACCACCGGGATCAGCGAGTTGCGCAGCAGGTGGGTGCCGATCACCTTGCGCCGCGGCAGGCCCTTGGCCGTCGCGGTGCGGACGTAGTCGGCCTTGATGTTCTCGGCGATGGAGGTACGGGTGAGGCGCGCCACGTAGGCCAGCGACACCGAGCCGAGCACGATGGCCGGCAGCATCAGCTGGGTGATGTCGTTCGAGTCCTGGACGGTCGGCGTGACCCAGTGCAGGTTGTCCGCGAAGATCGTCTGGAAGATGAAGCCGAGGACCGGGATCGGGATCGAGATCAGCAGCAGGGTGAAGACCAGGGCGCCCTTGTCGAACGCCTTGCCGCGGCGCAGACCGGCGAGCAGGCCGATGCCGATGCCCAGCACGATCTCGATGAGGAACGCGAGCAGTGCCAGCCGAACCGTGACCGGCAGCGCCTCGGTGATCACGTCGCGCACCGGTCGCTGGGCCAGGGTCTTTCCGAAGTCACCGGTCAGCAGGTTCCCCATGTAGTCGAGGTACTGCTGAAGCATCGGCTTGTCGAGACCCATCGTGTGCTTCAGGGCCGCGACCTGCGCCGGGTCCGGCGCCTTGTCGCCCCACATCGCGGCCACCGGGTCACCCGGCAGCGCGTGCACCATCAAAAAGATGAGCAGGGTCGTTCCGAAGAAGACCGGGATCATCTGGAGCAGTCGCCTCGCGACAAAGCGCCCCATCGTGCCTCCATGTATGGCTCTGCCGGGCCCGTCAACCCGGCAAGAGATAAGTCGGCGTGCCAACGGCCGGTGCCAGTCCTCGCCCTTGTGGGGATGGACGGGCACCGGCCGTTGTCACCGGGTCAGGCGGTGCCGACCGATTACTTCTTCTTGACCTCGACGTCGGTGAAGACCGGGTCGCCGAAGGAGTCGAACTTCACGTTCTGGACGTTCTTGGAGTAGCCGGAGCTGGTCTTGTAGTACCAGAGCGGGATGGACGGCATGTCCTTCGCCAGCTGGGCCTCGGCCTGCTGGTACAGCTCGGCGGTCTTCTCGACCGAGGTGGCGGCGTCCGCCTCCTTGGCCAGCTTGTCGAACTCCGGGCTGGAGTACTGGTTGTCGTTCGACGAGGCGCCGGTGCCGTAGACGTCACGCAGGAAGTTGGCGTTCAGCGGGTAGTCCTGCACCCAGCCGGTACGCATCATGCTCTGGACCTGCTTGTTGGTGACGACGTCACGCACGGTCTTGAAGTCCGGCTTCGGGTCACCGGTGCAGTCGATGCTGGTCGCCTGGCGGATGGAGTTGCAGACCGCGTCCACCCACTCCTTGTGGCTGCCGTCGGCGTTGTACAGGATGGTGAGCTTGTTGCCGGGGACGCCGCCGCCCTCGGTGATCAGCTGCTTGGCCTTCTCCGGGTTGTACTTGCAGTACTCGCCGCAGGTGTCGGCCTTGTAGCCCATGACGCCGGGGGCGACCCACGAGTCGGCGGGGATGCGGTTGCCGTTCAGGACGGTCTTGGTGATGGTGTCGCGGTCGATCGCCATCGAGATGCCCTGGCGGACCTTGGCCTTCTCCGGGGCGTTCCAGTCACCCTGGTACAGCGCGAAGCCGACGTTCTGGATGGCACCCTGCGCCTGGTCGACGGCGCGCTTGCCCAGGTCGTCCTTGTACTTCGGCAGGTCGGTCGAGTCGACCTGGTCCAGGACGTCCAGGGTGTCGGACATCAGGTCCTTGTACGCGGCCTCACCGGTGCTGTAGTTCCGGAAGACGATGCCGCCGTTCTTCGGCTTGTCAGTGCCGGCGTACTTGTCGAACGCCTTGACGGTGACGGCCTTGTTGTGCTCCCACGAGACGAACTGGTAGGGGCCGTTGCCGACCGGCTTCTGGCCGTAGCCCTCCGGGTCCTTGAAGAAGCCCTCGGGCAGCGGGGAGAAGGCCGCGTAGCCGAGCTTGTACGTGAAGTACGAGACCGGGTCGGTCAGCTGCACGGTGAAGTGGGTGTCGTCGACGATCTTCAGACCGGACATCTCGGTCGCCGTCGGGTCGCCCTTCTCCGGGTGGACATCGGAGTAGCCGACGATGTCGGAGAACCAGGAGGAGTTGATCTGGTTGTTCTTCGTGTTGGCCGACCAGTTCCAGGCCTTCACGAAGGACGCCGCGGTGACCGGGGTGCCGTCGTGGAACGTCCAGCCGGACTTCAGCGTGACGGTGTAGTTCTTGGCGTCGGTGGTCTCGATCTTGTCGGCCACCTGGTTGCGCAGCGCGCCGGTCGCGGGGTCGTAGTCGACGAGGCCCTTGAAGAGCTCCTTGACGATACGGCCGCCGATGTTCTCGTTGGCGTTGGCCGGCTGGAGCGGGCGCTGCGGCTCACCGCTCTGGTAGCTGAAGGTGGCCCCGGCGTTGACTTCACCGTTGCCGGAGCTGCCCCCGGAGGTGTCGCTGCTGCTGCTGCACGCAGTCGCGGCGAGGGCGACCGCAACAGCTGCGACAACCCACTTGGCCTGGCTCGCACCGCGCATCGGTGTGCCTCCTGAATTCGACGTTGCAACGAGGAGGGCACTGCGGAACGGTTGCCACCGGGCCCGCTGTGCCGTCCGCGCTCGTGGTTTCGGCGCGCACCCCTGCGCGTTCACCCTTGACCCGAGCCTGACTGCACCCACTATCCGTCACGCACGGACACGAAAGTGACCAGTGACGATCTCAATTAGGTCACATGAACAGTCGGTAAGTTTCGAAAACCGGACATTTGAGACATAGCCAGACAGGCACCAAACGGACAGTCGTCACGGATGACGAACTGTCACGTCCGCTCAGCGGACACTCGGGTGTGATGAGCGCTATTCCGTGAATAGCGGCCCCGACAACTTGGAGTAGTTGAAAAAGTTCGCCCCCCTCTCCATGGGAAAGGGGGGCGAATCATTCCGGCCAATGGCCGTTCAGCGCGTCCGGATCACGCCTTCTTGGCGCGCGAGGCGGTGCGGCCGCGGTCCTTCTGGTCAAGGACGACCTTACGGATGCGAACCGTCTCCGGGGTCACCTCGATGCACTCGTCCTCGCGGCAGAACTCCAGCGACTGCTCCAGCGAGAGCTTGCGCGGCGGGACGATCGACTCGGCCACGTCGGCGTTCGCCGACCGCATGTTGGTGAGCTTCTTCTCCTTGGTGATGTTCACGTCCATGTCGTCGGCGCGCGAGTTCTCGCCGACGATCATGCCCTCGTACACCTCGGTGCCCGGCTCGCAGAAGAGCACGCCGCGCTCCTGGAGGTTGGTCATCGCGAAGGCGGTGACCACACCGGCCCGGTCGGCGACCAGCGAGCCGTTGTTCCGGGTGGTCAGGTTGCCGAACCACGGCTCGTGGCCCTCGTGGATCGAGTGCGCGATGCCGGTGCCGCGGGTGTTGGTGAGGAACTCGGTGCGGAAGCCGATCAGGCCGCGGGACGGCACGACGAACTCCATCCGGACCCAGCCCGAGCCGTGGTTGGACATGTTGTCCATCCGGCCCTTGCGGATGCCCATGAGCTGCGTGACCGCGCCCATGTGCTCCTCCGGCACGTCCACGGTGAGGCGCTCGACCGGCTCGTGGGTCTTGCCGTTGACCTGCTTGGTGACCACCTGCGGCTTGCCGACGGTCAGCTCGAAGCCCTCGCGACGCATGGTCTCGATCAGGATGGCCAGCGCCAGCTCACCGCGACCCTGCACCTCCCAGGCGTCCGGACGCTCGGTGTCCAGCACGCGCAGCGAGACGTTACCGATCAGCTCGCGGTCCAGGCGGTCCTTCACCTGGCGGGCGGTGACCTTGCGGTCCACCTTGCCGGCGGCCTTGGCGTCCGCGCCCTTGCCGCTGCCGCCACGGCCGACCAGCGGGGAGGTGTTGGTGCCGATGGTCATCGAGATGGCCGGCTCGTCCACCGTGATCAGCGGCAGCGCGATCGGGTTCTCCGGGTCGGCCAGGGTCTCGCCGATCATGATCTCGCCGATGCCGGCGACGGCGCAGATGTCACCGGGGCCCGCCACCTCGGCCGGCTTGCGGGTGAGCGCCTCCGTCATCAGCAGCTCGGAGATGCGGACGTTCTGGATCGAGCCGTCACGCTTGATCCAGGCCACGGTCTGGCCCTTGCGCAGCTCGCCCTGCTCGACGCGCAGCAGCGCGATGCGGCCGAGGAAGTTGTCGGCGTCCAGGTTGGTGACGTGGGCCTGGAGCGGCGCGGCCTCGTCGTAGCTGGGGGCCGGGACGTGCTCCAGCAGGGTGGAGAAGAACGGCTCCAGGCTGGTGCTGTCGGCCGGGACGGTGCCGTTCTCCGGCTTGGTCAGCGAGGCGACGCCGTCACGGGCGCAGGCGTAGACGATCGGGAACTCGATCTGGTCCTCGTCCGCGTCCAGGTCCAGGAACAGGTCGTAGGTCTCGTTGATGACCTCGTCGATCCGGGAGTCCGGACGGTCGGTCTTGTTGATGCAGAGGATGACGGGCAGGCGGGCGGTGAGCGCCTTGCGCAGCACGAAGCGGGTCTGCGGCAGCGGGCCTTCGGAGGCGTCGACCAGCAGGACGACCGCGTCCACCATCGACAGACCGCGCTCGACCTCGCCACCGAAGTCGGCGTGGCCCGGGGTGTCGATGATGTTGATGGTGATCGGCGCGCCACCGTCCTTGGGGTGGTACTTGACGGCGGTGTTCTTCGCGAGAATGGTGATGCCCTTCTCGCGCTCCAGGTCGTTGGAGTCCATCATCCGGTCGTCGAGGTGCTGGTGGGCGGCGAAGGCGCCGGCCTGCTTCAGCATGGCGTCGACCAGGGTGGTCTTGCCGTGGTCGACGTGGGCGACGATGGCGACGTTACGGATGTCGTTGCGCGTGGGCATGCCTAGCGGATTCTCCCGGAATCGTGGGTTACGGCGCCCGGCTGCGTGACGCGCACTTGCGATCCCATTCGATCGCCGCCGCCCGTTCCGCCTGCTACTACCGGTCCACCCGCCGGGCACATGGCCATGCCTCGGCTTCCTCCTATCGTACGGGGAAGCGCCGAGGTGGGCGGAAACGAGCAGGTCGGGCGGGATCAAGATCACAGGTGGGTCACACACCCTTCACCCGGCGGCCGCGTTCCCGACCCCGTCCGTTCGTGATCCGACGACGCCGCGCCCGCCCGGCTTCCCCGGCCGTCCCGGCCCGGTTTCCCTGGGTCCTGTCCGGCTTCCCTAGCCGCTCCAGCCCACGTCCTGGAAGCGCGGCCAGCCGAAGCCGTACGCCCCCGCGCCGACCACCCCGGCCCGGACACCGACCAGCTCCGGCCGCTGGTAGAGCGGCACCGAGTGCCCGAGCTGCCAGATCCGCACGTCCGTCTCCTGGAGCAGGTCCAGCCGGGCGACCGGGTCCAGCTCGGCGGCCGCCCGGTCGAACAGCCGGTCGATCTCCTCGGTGCCGCCGCGGCCGAAGTTGCTGCCCGCTTCGGGCGTGCCGTCGGCGTCCGGACGGGGCTTGGCGTACGCGGGGCGCTGCTCGCTCGCCGGGCTGGGCCCGGCCGGCCAGGAGAAGAGCGCGAGGTCGTAGTCCCCGGCCGTCAGGCGGTCCCCGACGAAGGACTCGGCGGGCGCGGCCACCTGCTGCACCGCGATCCCGGACTCCGCGAGGCCGGCGGTGAGCGCGTCGGCGGTGCGCTTGGCGGTCGCCGAACCGGCCGGGACGAGCAGGGAGAGGGCGAGCGGCGTGCTGCCCTTGGCCCGGGTGCCCCCGTCGGCGGGCCGCATCCAGCCCGCCTCGTCCAGCAGCCTCCCCGCGTCCGCCGGGCCGGCCGCGCCGCTGTTGTCCCGGTAGCCCTCCTGGTCGCCCGCGAGCAGGTGGCTGCCCAGCGGCGCGGCGGGCAGGCCCAGCGGGGTGAGCGCCGCGTCGGCGATCCGCCGCCGGTCGACGGCCCGGGTGAGGGCGCGGCGCACCAGCGGGTCGGTCAGCGGCCCGCGCGTGGCGTTGAGGGTGAGCTGGGTGAGCGAGGCCGCGGCGGCCCGGTGCACGGTGACGCCGGGCAGCGACTCGGCCCGCCGCAGCTCCGTCGCGGCCGCCTCGGGGGCGGCCTCCGGTACCGCCTCGGGTGGGGCCGCGGGCGGCGGCGGCGCCGGGGCGGACGCGCCGGGCACCGGCTGTGCCCGGTCCACCGCCGCGGTGAGCGTGGCGACGTCCAGCCGGTCCTGGTCCAGCGCGTCCAGCCGCCGCTCGGGTGCCACGGCGAGGAAGTCGATCCGGTCGGCCTTCGCCGGGTCGCCCCACCAGAGCGGGTTGCGCTCCACGGTGACCTTCCCGCGCTCGGCGTCGTACCGGGAGAGGACGTACGGCCCGGCGCTCGGCCGGCCCTCGTCGGTCAGCGCCCCGGCGAAGGCGGCCGGGGTGGCCGTCTCGGCGGCCGGGTAGAGCGGCCCGAACAGCGAGCGCCACTCGGCGTACGGCCGCCGGAAGACCACCCGCACCTCGTGCGGGTCGGCGCCCTGGGTGATCGACTCGACGGCGTCGTACCCGGCCGGGCGGGCGCCGCGGTAGGCCGGGTCCCGGCCGGACAGCGCGGCCCGCTGCGCGTCGAGGTCGGCGGCCGAGAGCGGGGTGCCGTCGCTCCAGACGGCTTGCGGGTTGAGCCGGTAGGTGACCACCTGGGGCTGCTGCCCGGGCGGGGTGGTCTCGGCGTCCTCCAGGTAGTCCGGGTCGGGGACGAGCCGGCCGTGCTCGTCGGGCCGGAACAGCGAGGGGTACAGCGCGTGGGCGAGCAGCGCCGAGTCGGCGCTCGCCGCGCCCTGGTAGACGTTCAGCGTGGCCGGGACGCCGTCCAGCGCCCAGCGCAGCGTGCCGCCGTCCCGGACGCCGGCCCGGTCGACGGGCCGGACGTCCCCGGTGCCGACGGTGGGATCGGCCGTGGCGGGCGCGGGGGCGGGGGCGCGGGCGGGGCCCGGGTCGTCGGAGCAGCCGCCGAGGCCGGCGGCGAGCAGCAGCGCGACGGCTGCGGTGGTGAGCTGGCGGACGCGCATGGCGGCCATCGAACGCCGCCCCGGGCTCCGACCCGCCCCGACACGGCGGGCCGCCGGGCGACTGCACCCGTCCGGCCCACCGCCTCCGGCTGCTACAGCGCCAGCTCGAACCAGACGATCTTGCCCTTCGGCGTGCGCCGGCTGCCCCAGCGCTCGGCCAGCAGGCTGACCAGCTGGAGGCCGCGCCCGCCCTCGTCGGTCTCCTGGGCGCGCCGCTGCCGGGGCTGCGCGTAGCCGTCGTCCCAGACCTCGCAGACCAGGCCGCGCTCGCGCAGCAGCCGCAGCCGGATCTCGCCCCGGCCGTGCTTGAGCGCGTTGGTGACCAGCTCGCTGACCAGCAGCTCGGTGGTGTCGACCAGCTCCTCCAGCCCCCGGGAGAGCAGCCAGCTGCAGGCCAGCTCACGGGCCTTGGCCACCGAGGTGGGCTCGGGCGGCAGGAACCAGTTGCCGACGGCGTCCTCGGGGAAGGCGTGCACCTTGGCCATCAGCAGGGCGATGTCGTCCTCGCCGTGGTGCGGGTTGAGCTCACCGAGCACGTGGTCGCAGAGGTCCTCCAGGCCCTTCCCCTCGCCGGAGAGCGCGGTGCGGAAGGCGTGCAGGCCCTCGTCCAGCTGGTGCTTGCGGCTCTCCACCAGGCCGTCGGTGTAGAGGGCGAGCACGGCGCCGTCCGGGAGGGTCAGCTCGACCTCCTCGAAGGGCTCGCCGCCGACGCCGAGCGGCAGCCCGGGCGGCACGTCGAGCATCCGGGCGCTCTCGCCGGGGCTGAGCAGGACGGGCGGCAGGTGGCCGGCGTTGGCGAAGACGCAACGGCGGGTGACGGCGTCGTAGACCGCGTAGACGCAGGTCGCCAGGTAGACCTCGCGGGCCTCCTCGTCGGCCGTCGAGGTGAGCCGCCCGTACGGGGTGGGCGGGCCGGCCGGCACCGTGTCGCCGCCGAGCCCGCGGGCGATCTCGTCGAGGGCGGTGAGCACCTCGGCCGGGTCGAGGTCGAGCATCGCCAGGGTGCGGACGGCGGTGCGCAGCTGGCCCATCGCGACGGCGGCACGCAGGCCGCGGCCCATCACGTCGCCGATGACCAGCGCGGTGCGGTTGCCGGGCAGCGGGATGACGTCGAACCAGTCGCCGCCGACCTCGGTGTTGTTGTTGCTGGGCAGGTAGCGGCAGGCGATCTCCAGGCCGCTGGCGGCCGGGTTGCCCGGGGGCAGCAGGCTGCGCTGAAGGATCAGCGCGCGCTCGTGCTCGCGCCGGTAGAGCCGGGCGTTGTCGATGCAGACGGCGGCGCGGGCGACCAGTTCCTCGGCGATCGCGACGTCGCGGGCGTCGAAGGGCTCGCTGCCGATCGCCCGGGAGAGCTGGACGAGGCCGAGCACCTGGTCGCGGGCGACCAGCGGGACGATCAGGGTGGAGCGCAGCAACGGGTCGGGTCCGGGCTCGGGGACGACGCTGCGGCCGGTGCGCAGCGCCCGGGCGTGCGGGGAGCGGCGCGGGTAACAGAGGGTGCCGCCGGCCTCGGCGATCGGCAGGCCGGTGACCGAGCCGAGCACCGAGGAGGCGCCGCCGACCACGCTGGAGACGGCGACCCGGCGCAGTTCGCCGCTGCCGTCGGTGAGCACGGTGTCGCCGAGCCGGCCGGCGCTGGGCACCGTCTCGCCGGAGAGCAGCGCGGTGTACAGGTCGACGGTGGCGAGGTCGCAGAACGGCGGGACGACGACGTCCAGCAGTTCCTTGGCGGTGGTCTCCAGGTCGAGCGTGGAGCCGATGTGCGCGCTGGCCTCGTTGAGCAGCGCGAGGTTGCGGCGCACGCCGTCGGCCTCGCGCTCGGCGACGTGCCGGCTGGTGACGTCGGAGACCTGCCCGGCCACGCCCGTGGTCTGCCCGGCGGAGCCGTTCAGCCGGTACAGCGAGACGGCCCAGAGCCGGTTGCCCTCGCGGGTGGGGACGGCGCCGTGGAAGCGCAGGTCGAAGACGGGCTCCCCGGTGGCCAGGACCTTGCGCAGGGCGGCGCTGAGCCGGTCCGCCTCGGACGGCGGGAAGAGGTCGTGCGGGGTGAGGCCCTCCAGGTCGGCGGGGACCAGTCCCATGCCGGAGGCGAAGGCGTCGTTGACCCGCCGCAGCCGCAGCCGGTCGTCGAACAGCACGAAACCGGTCGGCGTCTGCCCGAAGACGGCCTCGGAGGCGGCCAGGTCGGTCTCGATCCGGCGCAGCCGGCCGAGGTCGACGGCCAGGCAGGTGGCGCCCGACGCGGGCAGTGAGCTGTCGGGCATCAGGTAGAGCTCGGCGAGGCCCTCGCCGCCGGTGGCGTCCCGGTACGGGGTGGTGCCGACCCACTCCTCGCCCGCCAGGGTGCGCTCCAGCCGGGACCGGCCGCGCCGCCAGAGCTCGCGGGGCACGAAGGTGGTGATCGGGTCGGCGCCGACGGCCTCGGCGGCCGGGATGCCGAAGAAGTCGGCGGCGCGCTCGCTCCACTGGCTGATCCGCCCGTCGGGGCCGATCGCGAAGGTGGCGACCCGGATGTAGTCGTAGATCGTGCCGGGGTCGCCGCCGCTCCACGACCGCTCCTCGGCGGCGGCCGGGTGGTGGCCGCGGCTGCCGGCCCCGCCGTCCCTCACGGGCAGGTGGGGGGAACCGGCCTGCCCGGGCACGGCGGCATGACCGCTGCTGCTACGCGCGCTCCGCGCCGGAGTGCTGTTCAACGGACCGACCCCTCCAACCCGCGACCGTCCGGATGTCGAGAAGACCGAGTATTCATCATCGAGGGGTACGTTCACACGCCCTCAACATCACAACATCAGATCGGGCGAAGGTTTTTGTCCTACCGCCCGCGCAACCACAATGCCACGCTCGCGCCCCCTGCCGGAGCGCGCGCTCCCCTTGAGCGCCTGTCGGCATGTACGGCCCCGCTCTCCTGCTGTCCGCTGTGATCACGATCCGTCGGGCTCATTACCCGGCAGCGCCTGTTCGAACCAGACCACCTTGCCGATGCCCTCGGCCCGGGCGCCCCAGCGCAGCGCCAGCCGGTGGACCAGTTCCAGACCGCGCCCGCCCTCGTCGGCCTCGGCCGCGTGCCGCTCCCGGGGCGGGTCGGGGAGCGGGTCGGAGATCTCCACCAGCAGCGTCTCACCGAGCGTCAGCCGGACCCCGATGGGGGCGCTGGCGTACCGGACGGCGTTCGTGACCAGCTCGCTGACCAGCAGCTCGGCGGTGTCGGTGAGCTCCTCGACGCCCCACTCGACGAGCGTGGCGCGGACCAGCCGGCGGGCCCGGGAGACGGCGGTGGGCTCGGCCGGCAGGGTCCAGCCCGCCGTCGGGGTGCCGGCCCGGCCGTGGCCGAGCCTGGCCAGCAGCAGGGCGACGTCGTCCGGCTCCCGGCCCTGCTCCATGGTGTCCAGCACCGCCTCGCAGGCGGCCTGGATGGAGGCGTGCGGCTCCTGGAGCACGCTGACCAGCCGGCCGAGGCCGACGTCCAGGTCCTTGTCCCGGGACTCGACCAGGCCGTCGGTGCACAGCGCCAGCAGGCTGCCCTCCGGGATCTTCAGTTCGACCGATTCGAACGGGACCCCGCCCACGCCCAGCGGGGCCCCGGAGGGCAGGTCGAGGATCCGGCCGGCGCCGCCGGGCAGCGGGCCGCCCTCGTGGGTGGGCTCCGGGGCCTGCCCGCCCGGCACCACCAGCACCGGCGGGATGTGCCCGGCCTTGGCGACGGTCAGCCGGGCCGTCCCCGGGTCGAACACCGCGTAGACGCAGGTGGCCAGCAACGCCTCGTCCGGCCCCTGGGCGAGGTCGTCGGCCAGCTCGTGGACGTGCCGCAGCAGGACGTCCGGCGGCAGGTCGAGGGCGGCCAGCACCCGGACGGCGGTGCGCAGCCGTCCCATCGTGGCGGCGGCCCGCAGGCCGTGGCCCATCACGTCGCCGACCACCAGCGCGGTGCGGTCGCCGGGCAGCGGGATGACGTCGAACCAGTCGCCGCCGACCTCGGTGCCGCTGCTGCCCGGCACGTACCGGTAGGCGACCTCGACGCCGGTGGGCTGCGGGACCTGCTGCGGGAGCAGGGTGCGCTGGAGGGTGAGCGCGGCGGTGCGCTCGCGGGCGTAGAGACGGGCGTTGTCCAGCGAGCTGCCCGCCCGGTCGGCCAGCTCGACGGTGAAGGCCAGGTCGTCCCGGTCGAAGCCCTCGCGGTAGCCGGCCCGGCTGACCAGCAGCAGGCCGATCACGATGCCGCGGGCGCGCAGCGGCACCACCAGCAGCGAGTGCACGCCGAGGTCCCGGGCGGCCTGCATCTTCGGGTCGCCCGGGTAGGTGACGTCGTCCAGCTGGTCGGCGCCGGAGAGCAGCTCGGGCACGCCGGTGCGCAGCACCCGGCCGCAGGCGGAGTCCTCGGCGAAGGTGATCCGCGCGCCGCGGCGCAGCATCACCTCCACCTCGGGGCCGTCCTGGACGGAGGCGGTGCCGAGCTGGAGCAGCGAGGTGCGCCGGTCGTGGCCGTGCCGGGGCAGGTCGTCACCGTGCGCGACCGCCTGGAGCAGGACCACCGCCGAGTGGTCGGTCAGCCGGGGGACGACGGAGCTGGCGAGTTCCTGGGCGATCCGGGAGGCGTCCAGCAGGTCGCCGACCCGGGAGCCGAACTCGTTGAGCAGCGAGAGCCGGCGCCGGGCGTGCTCGACCTTGGCGACGGCCCGGTAGCGCTCGGTCACGTCCATCACGGTGCCGGAGATGCCGAGCACCCGGCCGGCGCGGTCGGTCATCCGGCTGTAGGAGATCGAGCGGTAGCCGGCCCGGGTGGTGACCGGGGAGGCCAGGGTGACGTCGATGACCGGCTCGCCGGTGGCCAGCACCTGGCGCTGGATGGCGGTGATCTCGTCGGCGGCCCGCTCCGGCAGGGTCTCGCCGGTGGTGCGGCCGACGTGGTCCTCCAGGGCGACGCCGTTCATCTCGGCGAGGGTCTGGTTGACGGCGGTGTAGCGCAGCTCGGTGTCCATGATGGCGATGCCCAGCGGGGACTGCTCGAACAGCGCGTCGCGCACCGCGAGGTCCCGCTCGACCGCTCGGACGGCGGCCGCCTCGGCCATGTTGACCTGGAGGAACGGGGTGCCGTCACCGTCCACCAGGAGGGAGATCCGGGCGTCCACCGAGACCGGTGCGCCGTCCCGGTCGAGCAGCTCGGCGGGGCCGGCCCAGCGGCCGTGCCGCAGGGTGTCCTGGATGGCGGCCCGGATCCGGGCGACCTGCTCCGGGTCGGGGATCAGCTCGTCGATCCGGCGGCCGACCAGCAGCTCGTTCGGCCAGCCGAGCAGTTCCTCGGCGGCCGGGCTCCAGAGCACCACCCGGCCCGCGGTGTCCAGGATCGCGATGGCGACCTTGAGCAGGTCCAGCAGGCTGCCGCCGGTGGGCCTGCCGGGGCCCACGGGGGTGTCGGCGGGCCCGCCGGGGAACGGTCTGCCGGGGCGGGCGCGCAGACCGGCCCGGGGGCCCGCCTCCGACCGGTGCTCCGGCGCCGGCGGGGGGCCGCCGTCGGACCGGGGGCCCGGCTGGGACACCGCCAGGGTCGGCGCCGGCTGGGCGGGCCGTACGGCGTCGGGAGCCTCGACGGCGCCGCCGCGACGACGGCCGGCCGGCGGCTGGGGGGCGGCCGGACGGGCGGCGTGGCGCAGTCGGGCGCGGGCGGCGGCGCTCCCCGCGGAACCCGCCCGCCGCTCTCCCCCGCCGCCGTTCCCGGTACTCGACACCGACTGGGCCTCCGGCTCTGGTCGGGATCGGCGTCGCCGGCTGGGGACGGCTCACCGATGGTGACGAATAGTGCCGAAAAGTGACATACCCAGCAGCATCCAGGCTATCCCGGCGGCCGGGTCGTCTTGTCCGATTGACCTACTCGGCGGACGGCGCGTCGCCCGGGGGAGGTGTGCCGCCGGAGGCCTGCCCGCCCTCGACGGGCGTCGGCTGCCGCGCCGTGAGCAGCAGTCCGGCGACGTGCGGCAGCACGTCACGGTCGTGGTCGATCCAGTCCACCGTGTCCAGCTCGTCCGGGCCCAGCCAGCGCAGCGCGTCGTGGTCCTGGAGCGCGCGCGGCTCACCGTCCAGCAATTCGGCGGCCCAGAAGCGCAGCTCCAGTCCGGGGCGCACGGCCCACGCGCCCGGCAGCCGGGTCAGCGCGCGCGCCCGTACGCCGAGCTCCTCCAGCAGCTCCCGCTCCAGCGCCTGCGCCTCGGTCTCGCCGGGCTCGGCCTTCCCGCCGGGGAACTCCCACCGCCCGGCCACCGACTCGGGCGCGCTGCGCCGGGCGGCGAGCACCCGGCCGCGGCGGACCAGGGCGCCGCCGACGACGATCCGGGGAGCGGCGGGGGCGGCGGGCCCGGGGTGGGCGGCGGGCCCGGGGTGGGCGGCGGGGGTGGTGCCGGTGGCGTCGGTCGCGTCCATGGGCCCGACCCTACGGGCTCAGGCGTTGCGGACCGTCCCGTCCGCCGTCTCCGGCCGGGCCGTCCCGTCCGCTTCCACCCAGTACATCTGCTTGTGGCCGCGGGCCTCGAACTCGGCGGCCAGCCGTCGGGCCTCGGCCCGGTCGAGGTCCCTGGCGACCACGAAGCGGTTGCCGTTGTCGTCCTGCCGCATCACCCGGTAGGTGCCCATGGCCGGAGGGTACCGGGGGCTCGCGCGGACTGTCGCACGCCCGGGCGGAGGGCGGTCGGTCCCCGGCTCGCGTGGGGGTCGGGCCGGGGACGTGCCCGTCACCGTACGGTCGGCGGGTTACCGGCGGGTGTGGACACGGTCAACGCCCGGTAACCGGTCGCGGCGGCCGCTCAGACCCGCAGATCGGGGGCCTGCTCACCGGTGGACAGGCTCAGCCCGCGGCGGATCTCCAGGATCACCGGCCCCATCCTGGCCTCCAGCACCCCGGCGCGGCGGAAGTCCCCCTCCACGTCGTCGCCGGAGGCCATGGCGTCCCAGGCGGCGGCCGCCTGGGACTTGGCCTCGACCAGCTTGGCGATCTTCGGCTGGACGTCGGCGGGCCAGGGCACCGACGGCGCGCCCAGCGCCGCCGCCTCGGCCCGGGAGGCCGCGGCCACCTGGCGGGCCCACACCCGGTACTCGGCCGCGGCGGCGGAGACGTCCCCCGCCGGCGGCTCCAGGTACACGTCGTTGAAGCCCCGGGCGGCCTCCAGGTAGGCCAGCTGGGGCGCGGCCAGCCGGCTCCGGTCGGTGCGGACCGTGCCCTGGTGCCGGTCCTCGCGGTCCTCGAAGGCACAGGTCACGTAGCGGTCGCCGGACGCCCAGTTCTTCGCGGTCGGGTAGAGGTAGACGTCGTCCATGCCGTCCGGGAGGACCCACTGGTCGAGCGCGTAGTCGCCCAGCACCTTGCGGCACAGCCGACCGGCCGACGCGCGGACCTCGCTCTCGCCCGGGTACGGGCCCTCGGCGTTCGGGAGGCCGGCGGTGCCCGCCACCTCGCCGTGGTGCGGGTCGGCGCAGGCCAGCCGGTGCACCCAGTACACCTTGGCGTCGCCGTTCCCGCCCTCCGTCGTTCCGCCCCCGGGGGAGTCGTAGCAGTCGCCGGCCTTGAGGTCGGACCAGGACACCGAGCCGGCCGGCGCCTTCAGGGGCTGGCCGAAGCGGCCGGCCCGCGCCGAGCTGAAGTCGGCGGCCCCGAGCCCGAGGACCAGCAGCAGCGTGCCGATCGTGCCGAGCACCAGTCCGGTCACCGCCAGGCCGGAGCCGCGCTCCTTGCGGCGGTTGATCTGGACCAGCGCGACGATGCCGAGCACCAGGGCCACCGGGGCCACCAGGAGCAGGCCGGTGACCAGGGAGCCGACGGCCAGGCCGTTGGTGGGGGCGGGGCCGGGGGCGGCGAAGGGCATGCCCGGGGCCGGCGCCGGCCCGTAGGGGTGGCCCGGCGGGAAGCCGGGCTGCGCGGAGGGGGCGGCGGAGGCCCAGCCGCCGGCGGGCAACGGGTGCGGCGGCTGGGGAGGGGCGGCCGACGGCGGGACGGCCGACGACGGTACGGCCCGGGGGGCCGTCGCGGGGGGCGGGGCCGTCGCGGTGGGCGGGGCGGCGAACGGGCCGGCGGTGACGCCGGGTGCGGCCCAGGGGTCGGCCGGGGCCGGCTGCCCGGGCGTGACGGGGACCGGTTGCCCGGGCGTGACGGGCTTTCCGGGCTCGGCGGGCCCCTCGGGCTCGGCCGTGTCCCTACGGAAGTCCACCCGGGGGTCCTGACCGGCCGGCGGAGCCTTCGGCGCCGCTTCCGACGGCAGTGCCGGCGTCGGTGCCGCTACCGCCGCCGTACCCGCGCCCGCATCCGTACCCGCATCCGCACCGGTCCCCGTAGCCGCGGGCGAATCCGGCCCCGAGGCGGGCCGCTCGGACTCAGGCGTGGACACGTGGACTCCCCCAACCCGCCGGGACGGGCGTCGGCCCGGCCCCCGGCACCATGGCTCGGACCCGAACGGGCCCGATCTGAACGGTCGCGCGACTTTACCCGATCTTTCCGAACACCTGCCCGACCTCCCCGAACCGCCGCCCGCCCGCTCAGCCGCGGGCCAGGACCTCGCCGTGCAGCATCGAGAACCAACCGTCCCCGGCCGCGCTCCACTCCCGCCAGCCGTCCGCGATCCGGTCCAGTTCCTCCGGCTCCGCGAAGCCCCGCTCGACCGCCGTACGGCCCAGCGCGGTGCCCGTCACCCGGTCGGCCCACATCCCACCCCACCAGGCGCGCTGCTCGGGCGTCGCGTACGTCCAGGTGGTGGCGCTCGCGGTGACCTCGGTGAAGCCGGCCGCGCGGGCCCAGGACAGCAGCCGCCGGCCGGCGTCCGGCTCGCCGCCGTTGGCGCGGGCGGTGCGCCGGTACAGCTCCAGCCACCGGTCCAGCGCGGGCACCTCCGGGAACCAGGTCATCGACGCGTAGTCGACGTCCCGGACCGCGACCACGCCGCCCGGCGCCGTCACCCGCCGCAGCTCGCGCAGCGCGGCCACCGGGTCGGCCACGTGCTGGAGCACCTGGTGGGCGTGCACCACGTCGAACTCGCCGTCCCCGTAGGGCAGTCGGTGCACGTCGGCGCGCTCGAAGACGACATTGGACAGGCCCCGGGCGACGACGTACCCGGCCGCCTGCTCCAGCACCTCGGCGGAGGCGTCCACCGCCACCACCTGCCCCTCGGGGCCGACCAGCTCGGCGAGGTCCGCGGTGATCGTGCCGGGCCCGCAGCCGACGTCCAACAGGGACTGCCCGGGCCACAGTTCGGACAGCAGGTAGCCGGCCGAGTCCGCGGCGGTGCGGGAGCGGTGCGAGCGCAGCACGGCCTCCTGGTGGCCGTGGGTGTAGACGGCGGCGGGCTGCGGTGCGGTCATGGCGTCCCCCTTGGACGTGGTCGGCTTCGACACCCCGTGACGCTACTCCGATGTCCGCATCCCGAGAACATCCGTCTCACATGTCGGCCGACCGGCCGGAGCAGCCCCGGCCCGCGCCCGGCCGCCGTACCGTGGAGGCGCCCCCGACAGAACGGTCCCGCCCATGCCCGGCCCGCGCCCCTTCGTCCTGCTCAGCGCCGCCGTCTCGCTCGACGGCCACCTCGACGACGCCTCCCCCGAACGGCTGCTGCTCTCCAACACCGCCGACTTCGACCGGGTCGACGAGGAGCGCGCGGCCGCCGACGCGATCCTGGTCGGCGGCAACACGCTGCGCGCGGACAACCCCCGGCTGCTGGTCGCCGACCCCGGACGCCGGGCCGCCCGGCTGGCGGCCGGCCGGCCCGAGCACCCGCTGAAGGTGACGCTCAGCGCGAGCGGCGCACTCGACGCCGGGCTGCGGTTCTGGCACACCGGCGGCGCCAAGCTCGTCTACAGCACGGACACCGGGGCCACGCTGCTGCGCCCCCGGCTGGACGGGCTGGCCGAGGTGGTCGCGCTCGGCGGCGCGGTGGACCTCGGCGCGGTGCTGGACGACCTGGGCGCGCGCGGGGTGCGCCGGCTGATGGTCGAGGGCGGCGGCGGCGTGCACACCCAGTTCCTGTCCCAGGGGCTGGCGGACGAGCTCCAACTGGCCGTCGCCCCTCTGCTGGTCGGCCAGGCCGAGGCGCCCCGGTTCGTCCGCCCGGCCGCGTTCCCGGGCGGCCCGACCCGGCGGATGCGGCTGTTGGAGGCACGTACCGTGGGCGATGTCGTCCTGCTCAGGTACGCCCCGAAGGAGCCCGCGCCGTGACCCAGCCCGCCATCGCCGCCGACCTCGACCACCTGCGCCGGGCCGTCGAGCTCTCCCGCCGCTGCCCGCCTTCCGGGACGGCCTTCTCGGTCGGCGCGGTGATCGTCGGCGCCGACGGCACCGTGCTGGCGGAGGGCTACAGCCGGGAGTCGGACCCGCACGACCACGCCGAGGAGGCGGCCCTGGCCAAGCTCCCGGCGGGCGATCCCCGACTGCGCGGCGCGACCGTCTACAGCTCGCTGGAGCCCTGCGGGGAGCGCGCCTCACGGCCGACGCCGTGCTCCCGGCTGCTCCTCGCCGCGGGCGTCCCGCGCGTGGTGGTCGCCTGGCGCGAGCCGGACCTGTTCGTCACCGACTGCCAGGGCACCGCCCTGCTGACGGCGGCCGGCGTCGAGGTGCTGGAGCTGCCGGAGCTGGCCGAGGAAGCCCGCGCGGTCAACGCCCACCTGCTCGGCTGATCCTTTCCACCGCCTTCCACCGCCCTGCCACCGCCCTGCCACCGAGGAGCCGCCCCGTGCCCACCGCCCCCGTACAGCTGACCGCCCGCGCCCTCCTCCTGGACATGGACGGCACCCTGGTCAACTCCGACGCCGTGGTCGAACGCTGCTGGAGCCGCTGGGCCGAACGGCACGGCCTGGACCCCGCCGCGGTGCTCGACGTCGCCCACGGGCGGCAGGGCCACGCGACCATGGCCGAACTGCTGCCCGAGCGCCCGGTCGAGGCCAACCTGGCCGACAACGAGCGGATGCTCGCCGAGGAGCGCGCCGACACCGAGGGCGTCGTCCCGGTCCCCGGAGCCCCCGCCTTCCTCGCCTCCCTGGCCCGCCTCCCGCACGCCCTGGTCACCTCCGCCGACGAACCGCTCGCCCGGGTCCGGATGGCCGCCGCCGGCCTCCCACTGCCGCCCGTCCTGATCACCGCCGAGTCCGTCGGCGCCAGCAAGCCCGACCCCGAGGGCTTCCTCAAGGGGGCCGCCGCCCTCGGCTTCGCCCCCGCCGACTGCGTCTCCTTCGAGGACTCCGGCGCCGGCATCGCCGCTGCCAAGGCCGCCGGCACCCGCGTCATCGGCATCGGCCCCCGCGCCCTCCCCCACCACCCGGACGCCCACGCGGCCACCCTCGACACCATCACCGTCACCCCCACCCCGGACGGCCTCCTCACCATCACCATCACCGTGGCCTGACCCCGGAACCACGACCGCCCGGCCCCCCCCAGATGCGCGGGGACCGGGCGGTCCGGGTACACGGCAGCGATCAGCCCCTGAGGCCGGGCTCACTCTCCAGCACGGCATCGGAGACCTGCCGCGGCGCCGGGACACCGGCCAGTTCCCGAAGCTTCCCGCGTGTCTCGGCATCGGTCGAATACAGCACCGTGCCGATCATTCCCCGCGTCAACAGCACCTTGTACGTGTTGCGGATCAGCCGGTCCGCATCCGCGTCGGGAGTCGACTTCTTGAAGATCGGGTCCTTGGAAGCCGCACGGTCGACGACCCAGCGGTCACCACGCCACACCAGGTCGGGGCCGATGATGACACCGCTCCAGTCGTACTCGAACCCCTGCGCCGTATACACACAACCCACCTGGCCGAACCCGGCCGGATCGGTCGCCCACAGAGCCGCCGGCGGCGCACCGCCGATGGCCCGGTCGCCGAAGACGTTCCAGGGTCGCTCCCATCCACCGATGACGACATCCGTGGGCAGCGCCTGCCCGGGCGGCACCTGCTTGGTCCACCTCCAGCAGTAGCCCGCAGTCATGCGGGCGCTGTAGTTCCGCGCGCGTCGCTCTTCGAGGAAGGTCTCGACCTCTTGCGGGCTGTCCACGACCACGAGTTGCATCTTGTCGTCGGGTTCCCACACTTCGGGGCCGCCCGGCTTGAGTCCCAGCAGCCTCACCACCCAGCGCAAGTACGCGTCGCTGCCTCCACAACGGAACTGGCTGTCCAGCGGCACCACCTGGCACCGGAGGCCCTTCTTCTCGGCGGCGGCCTCGATCTCCGCGACCGTCCCCATCTCACCCGGCCGAACCACCTGGTGCTCGTCCAGGAGGAAGACCGGCACGCGCGCCGCGTCGATGAGCTCCTCTATCTGGGCCTTGCCCGTTCGGTTCGCCGCCGACGTGTAGCGGTTGGCCGAGGTCTCCCGCATACGGTGGGCCTCGTCGCAGATCAGGACATCGAGCCCGTTGCGCTCGGCCGTCATGAAGCTGTTGAAGTATTTGAAGAGGTCCTTCACCTCGCGCCTTCGGGCGCCCGCGACCTTCCTCATCGTCGTCGTGAACGAGCTGGAACCGGTCGCGTGCAGCGCGGTGGTGCCCTGCCGGTACAACTCGCCGAGGAGCGACAGCGCGATGACGCTCTTGCCGGTACCGGGCCCACCGGTGACGACCACGACCTCCTTGTGGTCGGAGCGCTTGGCACGACGGACCGCGTTGAGGACCGTTCGGTACGCGACCTTCTGCTCGTCCAACAACACGAACTGCTCGCGCTCCCTCACTTCCTGGGCGGCCACCGCCATGAGCTGCTTCGACGGTCCGACCTTCCCGTCGAGGAGTTCGTCTGCTGCCGAGGCACCGGACTCGGGCCCCAACCTCTCGCGCAGGAAATCGATGAACTCCCCGCGCCTCGCGCCGATGAACAGCTGACCGTGCTGGTCCTGCTCGGCTTCGAACAACCCGGCGACACCGAACTCGGTCGCGTTGTGCAGGTACGCAGCGCCACTGACGCGCTCCGGGTACTCGGCCAGGGTTCCGTTGAAGGAGATGAGGTACTCGCAGTAGCCGCGCACCTGGTCGACGGGGTTCAGCACCGCCCGGTTGTACGCATCGACGCGGCACAGCGACGGATCACCGTCGTCCGGTTCCGCGCTGCTCCACTGCTTCAGCTCCACGACGACGTACGACGGCAGCCCCGTCTGCGGATGCACCCCGGCCAGCACCGCGTCGGCGCGCTTGCTGTTCAGCGGCAGCCCGTACTCCAGAAGCATCTCCACCTGCCCCAGCCCCGCGTCGTTCAGAGCGCTCGCGAGGGCCGGAATGCTCCGCTCCCAGGAGCGGACCTCGGAGGCGCTCGGTTTGTGACCGTGGGCGCGCCCGAACTGCTCCGTCAGCCGGAAGAAGAGAGCACCAGAATGGCACTCGGCGGCGACCGCGGTAGCGGAGTCGCGGAACAGCAAGGAATGCCCCCCAAGGCAGCACGAAGGAACTCGTGCGGGTGGAGGCATGTCCTTGGGTGCCCCGTCAGGCGGAGCGGAAGCCTGGCGGGCCGCAGCGACGACGGACCAAGGCTACCCGCGACTCTTGCTGAGGGCAGGGGGCAGCTGCGATCCCTCGGCTGTGAGTTCCGGCGGGGCGCCCTTGCGGTTCTGCAGGCCGACCGCCCCCGTGATCAGCCTGCGCAGTTCGCTCTGGGTGGCCGGGTCCACCGCATAGACCATGGTGCCGACCATGCCACGGGTGAGGAGCACGTGGTAGGCGTTGCGAACGCACCGGTCGACGACCTCGTCGTCGACCGACTTGCGGAATGCCGGATCACAGGAGGCGGTCCGCTCCACCCTGAACTTCCCCTCGCGGAACACCAGGTCGGGACCGATGATGACGCCGTTCCAGTCGTACTCGAAGGTCTGCGCCGTGTACACGCAGCCGATCTGATCGATTCCACCGGCCTGGGTTGCCCAGAACGCGGACTTCGGTGCGCTGTTGACGTGGTGTCCCGGTTTCACGTTCCACGGTTGGCGCCAGGTTCCGATACACACGTCATCGACGAGGCGTTGCCCGTCCGGATCGCTCCACGGCCAGCAGAAACCTGCGGTGATGCGGGCCGTTGCCCCCGCTGCGGCGCGTTCCAGAATGAACTGCTGCAATTGCTCCGGCGAGTCGGCGACTGTGAGTATCATCCGGCCGTCCGGCTGCCAGGGCACCGGATCCGAAACGCCCAGCCCCAACAGCTGCTGGACCCACCGCTGGTACCGCCTGCTGCCACCGGCCCGAAACGTTCCTTCCAGATCAGTGACCTCGACCAGGCATCCGCTTTCCTCAGCGAGCCTCTTGAGGTAGTCGGCCGCACCCACCTCCTCCGGACGGATCGACTGGTGATCGTCGAGCAGGAAAATCGGCACTCGTGCGGCATTGATCAATTCGGTCGCCTGCGGCCGGTCGTCGTCGCGGAACTCCTTCGGTGTCCAGCGATCCGTCGAACTGCGCCGCAACCGGTGCGCCTCGTCACAGATCAGAACCTCGATGCCATTCCGGGGGGTCTTGGTGAAACTGTTGAAGTACTGGTAGAGCCAACGAGCGGCCTTGCCCTTGCTCGATGCCTGCCCCCGGCGTGCCGACATGGTCATGGTCTCGCGCAGGGTCTCCGTGTAGGCGCGGGACCCGCTCGCCAGCACGGCCTCGTGGCCCTCGAGCCCGAGCGCGCGCTGAAGCTCCAAGGCCACGGCGCTCTTCCCGCTGCCAGGACCTCCGCGCAGGATGTAGACCCGCTTCTTGCCGACCGGACCAGGGGCGGAATGAGGAGCATTGTCAGCATCGCGGAACAGCCCGACATCGAGATTCCTGGGAAGGGAATTCCTTTTCAGGTGCCGGACGATCCGATCGAACGCGACGAACTGCTCGTCGAGGAGTGCGAGTCCTCCCCCGACGACGGATCGCTGTCGCGCCACATCGGTGACCTTCAGCAAGGGGTCACGACGGGACTTCTCCAATGCGAGTGCCGCATCCTTCCCGGATTCGGCGGCAAACCTCGAGGTGAGCAGGTCCCGGAACAGATCCAGGTCATCGAGCGTGCAGAGGAAGCCGTACTCGGACTCGGGCAGCTCGAAGAGTGCCGCCACGTCCCCGTCCCGCGCGTTGTGAAGCAGCGCCACGCCCTTCAAGCGATCGTCGTCCCCCCGAAGATGGGACAGGTAACGCATCATGTAGTCGCAGTAGTTCTGGATCTGCCGCACCGGATGCAGCTTGATCGTTCCGTCACGGAACCCGAGATCGACGGCGGTCGGGCACTCGGGGTCGACCGTGGCGTGCCGCACCTGCTTCAGCTCGACCGCGACGTACGAGTCGGCTCTCGTGCCTGGATGCCGACCGCACAGCACCAGGTCGACTGCGGAATCGGTGTGGGGCAGATCAACCTCGATCTGCACTTCCACATCACCCAGCCCGCATTCCAGTAGCGCCCTGACCACGACCGGAATGCTGTTGTTCCAAGCCTTGATGTCGCCCGACCCGGCTGGTCGATCCTTGAGCCGGCGATGCGCGTCGATCAGTTGCTCGGTGAGCGGAGAGTGCTCCGATCCCGCGGGGACTGCGATGAGATGACCGAGTTCGGCCGCGGACAGCTGCAGGAGCACGAGGATTCCCAGGGCACGGAGATGACTCGTGCGGGTGGGGGCATGTCCTTCGTGGCTCCGTAGGCGCGGAGCGGAAGCCCGTCGGGCCGCAATGACAACCGTAGGCTAACCCGACTCTGGCATGGTGAAGGGCGGACCCCCGGAGGCCCGCCCACCGCCCGGCTCAGCCGAGGCGGCGCAGCACAACCTGCGCCAGCTCCCACATCAGGTTCGAGCCAAGGCTCGCCGCGATGCCCACCAGGACATCACGGACCCAACTGCGGCGCTTGGACGTGTACTCGACGACAGCCATTTCAGAGCGTCCCCTTGAATCGAGTTCGATGGCGGCTGCCGGATGGCTCCCGCCGGGAACACACCTGAGGCCTCATCACCGATCCCGCGAGGGGCTCGCGCAGGTCGCGTCGCGCACATCCTCCGGGAGGACACGCGGTGCGGTACAACGCTAGCTCATGATCGCCGACCCCAGGCAGGGAATTTCCGGGTCGCCCGGGCACCGAACGGGGAGGGCCGGACTCCGCGAAGCCCGACCCTCCCCAGTCCACACGCGCCAGGCGATCTCACGCGCAGCAATGGCTCGATCAGACGTTGAAGCGGAACCAATGCCGGCCGAACCTGACCTGCGGCGGAGCCCCACACATGCCTCTGACCAGGCATTTCCCTGTTGACCAACGACGGCCTGCGACGGTCGCGATCGGACGTCCTGCGGACTGCCTGCGGACCGACAGCCCACCCCATCCCCTCACCTGCGCCGCTGCCGCACCAACATGCTTCCTAAGCCGGATGCTCTGCCCACCCGTTTCCAAGACTGGCCGTTCTCTGCCCTGGCCAGTTGAGGATGCAGGAAGTTGGCTTCCTTCCAGGCTCCGGCCCTCGAAATGGCGAAACGCTAACCCAAGGCAAGCCCACGCTTCGCCAAGCTCGCGGACCGCCGCCATGCGTCAATCCGGCCGATACCTACGAATCCACTTCGAAGATCGAGGCCTGGATCCACTCGCGAGGCCTTCGCGCACCAACGTAGCGCTCCCACTCCCCCGCAGCCTCCAGCCTTCGCTCTTGCATGAGCACCCTCTGAATATTCTGGAGATCTTCCAGCGGCAACGCCTCACAAGCCTCGAAGATGGATCCCGCCCCCTCAAGACTCCCCTCGTTGCCCAGCTCCTGAAATATGTCAAGGCACACAATCTGGCTTGAGCTAGGAACTATCACAGAACGGGAAAAAAGTGGCCGGAGCGCATCGATTGCCACCTGCATGAGGTATTGCAAATCAATACCGAGGACAGCACACTGGCAGGCGATGCAAAGCCTAACCGACAGGCATGCCCGCGCAAGATGCATCAGCCGGTCCGGATCGGAAAGATACCGTTTCGGAACTTTCCCAGCAGCAAGGCGATCGCGGAACGCGTAGTCAAGCGCCGGATGCTCCGATATCGAGGAAACTGCTACGCATCCCATGAATTGAGAGTCGTCAAATGAAATGCGGTCGGCAATTTCATGCCAGATAACATCTGGAACTCCTCTGAGTCGGACAATGGCAGACACCCCCTCCGTCTCGTCCTCGTCAGAATCATCCAACTGGCTATAGTCGAGCAAGTAGTCGAATACCTCGTACTTTGCACCCTCATCAACCGGCTCAAGGCAGGAACTGGCGCCTTCCACCTCCTCAGTCGCCCAAGAAAATGCCTCTGCCAAATCTTCCGCCCGCTCCCGCCGCCGCGTCCGCTGTCCGAGATAGTGAGAGTAGGTGGCCGCGATCCATTCTCTCGGCACCGGCGCCAGGTAGCCAGCCTTTCTGAAGTCGATTGCAGCAGAGATCAGCGCAGCTCCGATTTCATTCCCGCCATCCTTCCCGGTCAGCCATCGCTCCACTGCAGCCGGACCCGCCGCTATATACTCCGCGAATCCTGCAGCTCCTGCGCGGTCCAATGCGCTCGAGATCCTTGGATCTGCTCGAAGTTCAGTTGCACGCGCACGCTCGGAAGAATCAAGTTCACGACTTAGCCGTATGGTGGTTGAAGCGGACAGGGTCTTTCTTGCTGCCGCATCCGACCCACCCCTGCCAACGGACAGCATGGCGGCCTTCGCCCGGGATCGAACGGTGGAAAGGATGACGGTATTGCTAAAAGCACACAGCGCGCGAAGCGCGCCAGCATCAAGGCCACCACCACCAAGGTAGCGCTCGAGATCATCGAGCCAGATCGCGGTATTCGAGAAGTCATGCCCCGACACCAAGAGGTCTCGAATGGACTCACCAGTACTCGGCACCACCACGGCCCGCCAGCCAGCCGCAGCTGCGTTTCTACGGAGAGCTTCGTACCCCGTACGGGACTTTCCCGCTGCCGAGTTTCCTTCCAGGAGGATGAAACCTCCTTTCAGCAGTTCCTCATCTAGACGCCCGTCCACGTTCCGCCATACGTAGGCGGGAAGATCCCGCCAATCAGGACTCCGAGTCGGCAAGTGGATTCCCATATCGACAACTGGGTCAAGCTCTTCAATCGGGCGTATTAGAACGGTTCCGCTGCGCATCGTCAGCGGGGCAGCGGTAGACTCAAGTCGCCTACACTCAGCATTAAGAAGTCGCTGAATCTCTTCAACGGACAGGTATCGTGAGGCGAATCGCCCAGGAAAGTCGGCAATCACATCCGCCCGCACTGTAGAGCAAATTTCTCGCAAATGACTGCGCCGCGAATCAGGGCGATCTGTACCAGCCTCTGCGATCCTTCCCAAAAGCGTGCGGTAACAGGACTCCCCATACCCCGGGTTCATCCCTAGACGCACAAGGTGCGCTTCCATCTTTCGCACACCCACGTCCGTAATCTCATTACGGCGCGGCAGCGGGTGTTCCGGGAAATTAAGATTGGCGATGAACTCGACCGCCTCAGACTTGCTCACCTTGAGCATTTTTGAAATTCGGTCTGAAACCTGCGCTGCCACCTCAGGATCGCGCTTCCGGCACGCATTCCAGAGAATCTTTGCAGGTCCACTCATTCCAGCATTGCTGAGAAAGGCCACGGTAACGCGCTTTTCTGTGGCTACCCACGCGCTATACAGGTCGGACAGTACGGAGTCCTTCTCCAATGCGCTCCAGGTCCAACCGGAATCGACCCCATGGTGGGGCTCTCTATGCTTTATTGAAATTAGCTCTGGCGCGGCATCCAAAGGAATCAGCACGGCGTCCGTCGAGTGTTCGATCAGTACTCCGGCAAGACCGTCAGACCAATGATCAAGGATGGTTAAGGCAATACACTCGTCCTGATACTCGAAGCGCGCCCGAGTGGCCGGCCCCGTGTTGGCTCGGTCCTCCGGAAGTCTCTCCAGCATCCCTTCGAACGCACCTTCCCCGTTCGTTGGCCGTGTCTGCTGCACCCCACCCGTCATGAGGTAATCCTAAGACGTACCTGTCGAACCGTGGCCAGAGTTTGCGTCATTCTGCAGTATCGCAGGATCGACAAGGAGCTTCTGGTCGCCGTTTAAAGTCGTTGCCTCCGGTCAAACCGCCGTCTTAGCTCACGGGCGCAGGGCTGTGATCATCGACTACCCCACCCGACAGGACTCGCCCTCAATACACCCAGGACGAGCCCGTGCCGCGGTACTCCTCGACCGGGATCGGCTGGACGCCGGAGCGCATGCGGTCGGTGTAGAGGAGGCCGTCGAGGTGGTCGATCTCGTGGGCGATGAGGCGGGCGAGGCCGAACTCGTAGGTGGCGGTGGTGATGGTGCCGTCGAGGGTGGTGGCGGTGACGTCCATGCGGAAGGGGCGGGGGACCATGCCGCGGACGTCGAAGAAGCTGAGGCAGCCCTCGTACTGTTCATCAGTCTCGTCCGAGACGGCGGTGATCTTCGGGTTGAGCAGGATGATCGGGTCGGCGCCGGCGGTCGGGGACAGGACGAGGGCGGCGGCGCGGGGGATGCCGATCTGTGGGGCGGCGAGGCCCATGCCCTTGGCGAAGGAGTGGACGCGGCCGATCCGGTCGACGGCGGTGAACAGTTCGTCGATCACGGCTTGGGCGGCGGCGCGTTCAGCCGGGAGATCGAAGGGCTCGGCTGGGCGGTTGAGGATGGGGGTGCCCTGCTGGATCACACCGAGGGACTGCATCTGCTGGCTGGGCCGCACCTCGATCACCTGGTCTCCTTGGTCTGTTGCTGGTTGTTGGCGGTGGCGCGGAAGCGCCATTCGAGGCGGAAGCGGGCGTGCAGCGGAGGGTCGTCGGTGGCCCAGGCGAAGTGCCGGCGCTCGCTCTCGTCGCGGCGGCTGACGGCGGTACGGAGGGGCACGGCCTCGGCGGTCATCGAGGTCTCGGTGCCCCACACGACCGGGTCCAGAGCGGCGGGGAAATCGAGCCGGACGGCGAGGTGTTCGGTGGGCAGGCGGACGGCGCGCTGGAACCAGTGGCCCCACTTGTCGGAGCCAACGCTGTAGGCGTACTCGATCCAGGTCGCGTCGCCCGGGTAGAGCGGGAAGCGGCCGTGCTCGTTGTCGAACAGGAGCCAGACCTCCTTGAAGGCGTCGCGATCGTGCTTGGCCTGCCACCGCATGTCCTCACCCTGACACGAGGCGGTGAGTGCCAGCTCGTCCCAGGTCAGTGGGTGCTCACGGTAGTGGGCGTTGGAGCGCTCGGGTTCGCCGGGGTAACGGTCGACGGCGATGCGGATGAGGTAGCGAGTGATGGGCTCGGTGCCGGTGTTCCGCAGGCGGCGGCGCATGGTCAACCGGTAGGTGGAGCCGTCGAATTGGAGCGCGGCTTCATCGTGTTCGACCACGATCGCGGCCCCGGAGGCGTACGGCTGCTCGGAACGGCGGGGCGCCGGCGGCGAGGTCGGGGTGCGGCTGCGGGAGCGGGCGGCGTCGTAGTCGAGCCAGCGCCGCCAGATGGCCTTCCCGGCGTTGAGGATCTCGTCGGCGAGGCGGGCGAACTCCTCGGTCGGCTTGTGGCGGCCGGATTCGATGTGGCTGACGTACGAGGGGTCGAAGCCCATCTTCCCGGCCAGCCCGCGCTTGGAGAGTCCACGCACCTCGCGCCAGTGGGCGACTTCAGCAGCGAACGCCTCCATGGCCTGGTCGACCGCATCGTGGTCGGCCTGTGTCTCCATCCGCTCCGCCCCCAGTGAGTGATGAATGAACCGTGAGTGACCTTAGCTCACCATCCCGTCACGATCCTGCCTCCGGCTCTCATTACCCCATCGGGCACGCACTTCAAGCGCCCAGTCAGTACCAGACCCCATCTCCCCCTCTGCCGTGAGGAGTTAGCCGTGCACGATTCCCCGTCCAGCCGTCGAGGTCGGCATCGCGATCCGGTCGGTGCCTTCCTCGGTGCCCTGTGGGCGGTCGGCAACGCCGTGGTGATCGCTCTGCTCGGCGTCATCGTGCACGACGACTTCGACTCGGCCCGACTCGGTGCTCACCCGGCGGCCAACTCGGCGCCGGACGGCACCTACGTGTAGCGCCCTTCCACCCATCGCCCATCACGGGCTGGACTCCGAACTGGAGCGCACAGCATGGAAACCAGGAACGTGATCGTCCCCGTCCACGACGGCCCCATCGACCTCACCAGTCCGCACTTCGTGGGCATCGGCGGCGCCGGCATGTCGGCCGTCGCCCGCCTCTTGCTGGAGAGCGGCAACCGGGTCTCCGGCTCGGACACCGGCGACACCGCCGCCCTGCGCGAGCTGGAGGACGCGGGCGCCGCCGTCGCCATCGGCCACACCGCCAGCAACCTGCCCGCTGACGCCACCGTCCTCGTATGGTCCAGCGCGGTGACCCCGAGCAACCCCGAGATCGCCGCTGCCCGCCGGGTCGGCATCCCGGTCGTGCACCGCTCGGACGTGCTCGCGCACTTGATCGCCACCGCCGAGCAGTCCGTCGCCGTGGCGGGCACGCACGGCAAGACCATGACCACCGGCATCCTCAGCGCCGCCCTGGTCCACCTCGACCCCTCGTACGCCATCGGCGCCACCCCCGTCGGCCGCCCCAACGCCCACCAGGGTCTCGGCGGCCTCCTGGTCGCCGAGACCGACGAGAGCGACCGCACCGCCGGCCGCTACCACCCGCAGGTCGCCGTCGTCCTGAACGTGGACGACGACCACCCCGAGCAGTACGTCGACCTGAACGACGTCCTGGACGTCTTCGAGCGCCTGGCCCGCAACAGCTCCGTCCTCGTCGTCTCCTCCGACGACCGGGGCGCCCGACTGCTGATTGAGCGCCTCCAGGCAGCGCCCGGCCCGCGGGTCGTCACGGTCGGCGAGGCCAAGGACGCCGACGTGCGGGTGCTGCGCGTGCTGTGGGACGGGGCTGCCAGCCACGTCACCGTGCAGGATACGGACGGGTCGTGGCACGAGTTCACCCTGGCCGTCCCCGGTCGGCACAACGCGCTGAACGCCGCCGCCGCGTTCGCGGCAGGCCGGACGCTCGGTGCCGAACCCGCCGACCTGGCGGCTGGCATCAACGCCTTCAAGGGCATCAAGCGCAGGCTCACCACCACCGGCACCCACGGCGGGGTCACGGTGCTGGACTCCTACGCCCACCACCCGAGCGAGATCACCGCCGACCTGGCCACCGCCCGGATGCTCACCGAGGGCCGGGTGATTGCGGTGTTCGAGCCCACCGGCTGGACCCGCACCGCCGCCCTCGGCGAGGAGATGGGCTGTCGGCTCGCGGCGGCCGACGAGGTCGTCCTCCTGGACGTGCATGCCTCGGTCGAGTCCCCGCTCACCGGGATCAGCACCGCGCCGATGGCCGCGCAGGTCGTCGCCTGCGGCGGCCGGGCCCACACCGCGGGCGACGGGCGCGACGTGGCGGACGTGGTCGCCGAGCTGGTCGGGCCCGGCGACCTGGTCGTGACGATGGGCGCCGGGACCGCCGGTCGCGTCGGCAGGGCGGTCCTGCTGCGGCTGGCCGAGGCCCCGGCGGCGGTCTCGGTCGCGTAGTCAGCAGGTGATACCCATGGCGTCGGGCTTGGCGAGCCGCATCGCGGTGTCCTCCAGCCCGACGCTGTGGGAGCCCTTCACCAGCACTACGTCTCCGGGCTTGAGGTAGGTCAGCAGCAGGTCGAGGGCGGTGTCACGGTCGGGCACCAGCGTGCCGTTGACGCCGCCCTCCACCGCCCAGGTGTGCACCAGCCGGGCCTCCCAGTCGCCAACCGCAACGAGGTCCGTGATCCCGCTGCGGGCGACGAGGCGGCCCAGCTCCGCGTGGTGGGCCTCGGACTCCTCGCCCAGCTCCCGCATCTCGCCCAGCACCGCTACCGTCCTCCGCCCACCGCCGGCCATGGCGGTAAGCGCGGACAAGGCGACGGCCATCGAATCGGGGTTCGCGTTGAACGCGTCGTTGATCACTGTCACGCCGTCCGTCCGTTCGGTGACGTCCATCCGGCCCGGCGTCAGCTGCCGGGCACCGGTCAGCGCATCTGCCGCCTGCTGCACGCTCGCGCCCAGGCCGATCGCCACAGCGGCGGCGGCCGTCGCGTTGGACACGTGGTGGGCGCCGTGCAGCCCCAGCGTCACGGGGGCGCTCTCGCCTCGGTACGTGAGGGTGAACGACGGCCGCCCTGCGGCATCCAGCTCGACGTCGATGGCCCGCACGTCCCCGGCCTGCACCCCGAACGTCAGGACCGGCGCGACCGTGCGCGGCGCCATCGACATGACATACGGGTCGTCGGCGTTCAGCACCGCCAAGCCGTCGACGGGCAGAGCCTCGACGAGTTCGCCCTTCGCGACGGCGATCGACTCTTTCCCGCCGCCGAACTCGCCCACGTGCGCGGTCCCGACGTTCAGCACCAGGCCGACCTTCGGCGGGACGATCCCCGTCAGGTACTTGATGTGCCCGGCACCGCGCGAGCCCATCTCCAGCACCAGCAGGCGGGTGCTCTCGTCCGCCCGGAAGACGGTCAGCGGCAGACCGATCTCGCCGTTGTACGACAGCGGCGTGGCCACCGTGGTGTCCATGGTCTCCAGCACCTGGGCCAGCAGGTCCTTGGTACTGGTCTTCCCGGCCGAGCCGGTCAGCCCGATCACGGTCGGCGCCTTCAGCCGGTCGAGCACCGCGCGGGCCAGGGCGCCCATCGCGTCCTGGACGTCCGGCACCACGATCGCCGGCACCCCCACCGGCCGGGCGGCGAGCACTCCCGTAGCCCCGGCGCGGACGGCGGCCTCGGCGAACCGGTGCCCATCGGTGTGCTCGCCCGGCAGCGCGATGAACAGCGCCCCGGGCTCTACCAAGCGCGAGTCGATGACCCCCGGTCGGTCGACCACGGCGCCCGGATCGGAGACGTCGTGCAGAGCGCCCCCGACAGCCTCGGCGATCTCTTGCAGGGTCATGGGGACCACGGTGGCTCCGATCCATCGACGCACTCGCCCGTCCTCAGGGCGGCCTGCCCTCGACGCTAGCGGCTCCCCATCATCGCGCCCGCCATCCCGCGCATTCCGAACCAGACTGTGACAAAAGGAAGATGAGCATGTCTGCAGCTGAACGTCGTATCGCCCTCGTCATCGGTGGCCGCTCCGGCGAACGCGACCGCTCGCTGATCTCCGGCGAGGCCGTTCGCGAGTCGCTGGTCCGCCAGGGCCTGCCGCACTTCGTCCTCGACCCCACCGACAAGGACTTCGCCGACCGCGTCCGCGAGGCCGACGTCGCCTTCCTCGCCATCGCCGGCCAGTGGGCCGAGGACGGCAAACTGCAGGGCCTCCTCGACAGCCTCGGCGTCCCGTACACCGGCTCCGGGGTCCTGGCCAGCGCCGTCGCGATGCACAAGCCCACGGCCAAGATCCTCGTCCTCGCCGGCGGCGTCACCGTTCTCCCGCACCTCCCCCTGCGCGGCACGGAGGACGCCCAGGAGGTCGCTCAGACCTGCGCCGACGAGTTCGGCCTGCCCGTCATCCTCAAGCCGACCTCCGAAGGCGGCTCCATCGGCATGCGCGTCTTCCGCGACCTGAACTCGCTCACCACCACGCTCACCCACGACACCCGGGGCGGCGAGTGGTTCATCGAACCGTTCAAGGAGGGCACCGCCGTCACCTGCGGCGTGCTGGAGCAGGACGGCGCTCTGGTCACGCTCCCGCCGCTGGAGACCCTCCCAACCACCGCGGAGTTCTACGACTACAAGGCCAAGCGCAACCCGGCCGGCCACCGCTACCGCTGCCCCGCACAACTCCCGGGCGCCGCCCTCGCCACCATCTCCCGCGCGGCCGTCCGCGCCCACCAGCTGCTGAACTGCTCGGGCTACTCGCGATCGGACTTCCTCGTCACCCCGGTCGGCGAGGTCCACTGGCTGGAGATCAACACGCTGCCCGGCCTCTCCACGCACGGCAACCTCGCCACCATGGCCGCCGCTGCCGGAATCAGCTACGACCGCCTCATCGCGACCATCCTCGCCACCGTCCACACCGACGGGTACCGCCCGTGAACGCCGCCGAACTGCCGCTGTCGGCGGACGACATCTACGACGCCCAGCGCCGTCTACGCGGTGTCGCCGCCTCCACCCCGGTGCTCTCCCACCCGGCGCTGGACGAGATCGCCGGCCGGACCGTGGTCTGCAAGGCCGAAGCCCTCCAACGCGCCGGCTCGTTCAAGTTCCGCGGCGCCTACAACGCCCTGGCAGCCCTGAGCCCGCTCGAGCGCCGCCGCGGGGTGATCGGCGCCTCGTCCGGCAACCACGCCCAGGCGCTCGCCCTCGCGGGCCAGCTGCTGTCCGTCCCGGTCACCGTCGTCGTCCCGCACGACGCGCCCCAGGGCAAGGTGGACAGTGCCCGTTCTCTCGGCGCCGAGATCGTCGCCTACCACCGGCAGCGCGACGACCGCGATGCCATCGTCACCCGGCTGGCCGTGGACCAAGGCCTCGCCGTCGTGCCGTCCGCCGACGCCCTGAAGGTGATGGCCGGAGCGGGCACTGCCGCGCTGGAGCTGCTCTGGCAGGCCCCGGTGTTGACCACGATCCTGGTCCCTGTGGGCGGCGGGGGCCTCGCCGCCGGCACCGCCGTCGCAGCCAAGCACATCAACCCGCACATCAAGGTGATCGGCGTCGAGCCCGAGACCGCGGCCGACACTGCCGCCTCCTTCCGCGCCGAGCGAATCGCGGAGCTGCCCGCCGTACCCGACACCATCGCGGACGGCCTCCGCCACACCACCCCGGCCGCCCTGCCCTGGGAGATCAACAACGCCCTGCTCGACGGCGTCATCACCGTGACGGACGTCCAGATCGTGCAGGCTATGGGCTGGGCGTTCAAGCACCTCAAGGTGGTGACCGAACCCTCCGGAGCCGTCGCACTCGCGGCCCTGGCCGACCTCGACCCGCGGCCCGGCCCCGTGGGGGTGATCCTCTCCGGTGGCTCGGTCGACCTGGACGTCTTCCACCGACTTGTGGCCACCCCGCCACCCCGGAAGGAGCCGGCTCTTGCCTGACTACCCCAAGCACCACCCGATCCCGCTGATCACCCAGTACGCCACCCCCGCCCTGATCAACGCCATCGCTTACGAAGGCCACCCGCCCGGCGATGACGACAACTGGGCCGACACCGGCGCCCCCGACCGGGACACCTACGCCTACTGGTCCACCCGCCTCTGCGGCATGGCCTGCCTGCGGATGGCCCTGTTCGCCCGCGACGGACACGCGCCCACCCTGTTCGACCTCCTGAACGGCTGCCTCGCCTACGGCGGCTACGTCCAGCAGGACGACGGCAGCGTCGGTGGCCTCTACTACCAGCCGTTCACCGAGTACGCCCTCGCCAGCCACGGGCTCCAGTCGGAGATCATCACCGACCTCACCCCAGACCGGCTCCTCGCTGAACTCAACCACGGCCACCTCGTCATGGCATCCGTCCACAAGGAGATCCGCCGCCCCGACCGCCCAGCAGCCGCACGCGGCGGACACTTGGTGCTCGTCACGGGCCATCAGGACGGCATGGTGCTCTTCCGAAACCCGTCAGGCCACACAGCTGAGTCGGTGGACGCCCTTCTCCAGCTCGACCGCTTCGACTCCTTCGCGGCCCACCGAGGCATCGCACTATGGGTATGACCTCCCTTCTGCACCATCCCCGCGCTGACGTTCCGGCACCCCTGGGCCGACTCCCTGGTCGCTGGCAGGCGCCCCTGGGCCTGCCACCGACCAGGGTTCCGCCGTCCCGTTCGGGGCGGGGCGGGGTAAGGACTCCTTACCCCACAACTTGCTCCGCAAGGCACGCTGATCAGGTCGGCCGGGCGACCTTCGCGGTTGGCACTTTTGGATCCTTGTACTGGAGTCAACCGGCTCAGCCCATCGGGCGGCCATGTACCCCGATGACCGTACAGCGGCAAACACGATGGATGAGCCTTCGCCATGCCACCGCCACTGGACTGAGCGGTAGTCTCTCGTTTCATCGGCCGCGCTGGCTGGCGCGGTAGGGGTGGGGAGAGACAATGCCAGCAAGCGTCACCCGGAACAGAAGGATCGAACGAGCGGGAGTCAACGCTCTTCGCGCGCTCCTCGAGGAACACGATCAGATCGTCCAGGAGATCGACGGCGGCAACGACTTCGGTGAGGATCTGTTCGTCATGCTCACTCAGGGAGGTGAGCGAACCGGTGCATCGATCACCGTCCAGGTTAAGAGCGGTGACAAGTACAAGCGGGCGAATGGCTACGCGATCCCTGTTGACGCACATGCGAGTGACTGGAGGAACGCACTTCTGCCTGTTTTCGGCGTGGTCTTCGATGTCGGGTCACGGCAGCTGTTCTGGGTCAACCTGACAGAAACCTTGGAATCGTCCGAGGATGCGCCGACCTGGATCCCCGTTCCCCGTGAGCAAGAACTCCACACAGGCAACCTCGACTCGTTCCTAGAAGTCGCCCACGCGTTCGTCGAGAAGCGCGCGAGCCGGCACTCAGGCGAGACTGCGCTCCAGGTCACACGCATGTCGGGGACTTCCCGTACAGCCCCACCATGGTTCGTCGGCCGCAGCCAGGAGAGACGGACCATCAAGGCGACGCTGGCCAAGAGCGGCAGACGCAGAGTCCTCGTCTCCGGGATGGCTGGCGTCGGCAAGACATCCCTCGTCGACTGGGTCGCTGGGGAACCAGACACACATGCGGTGTTCTCCGGTGGTGTGATCGTCGCGGACATGCACGGCTTCTCGGTAAACCGCGAACAATTGGCTCGCGCTGGTACCGCCTACGCGCCCCTACTGTCCGCACTCGGGGTCCCCTCCGTCGAGATTCCACGGGACATCGAGAGTCAGGCTGCGCTCTACCACCGGACGCTCGACGCCCTCAGTGCATCTGGCACTCCGATACTTCTGGTGTTCGACAACGTAGCCGAGCTCTCGCAAGTCGCCGAGCTGCTACCTGGAGCAGCCGGCCATGGCGTGATCATCACTTCGCGCAGCCGACTTGGCATCATCGAAGGCATCGAGACTGTCAAGCTCGACTGCCTCGATCCCACGGATTCGGAAGCCCTCTTCGGCAAGACCCTCAGTCCCCGTGACAAACGCCTCCGCGATCCGCATCCAATCCGGGAGATCACCGAGCTGTGTGGTCACCTTCCGCTGGCGCTGAGCATCGCAGCGGCGATCTTGAAGGACGATCCCGACCTTGTCCCTGCCGAGTTGCTGACGGAACTCGCAGCTGAGAAGTCCCGATTGGATGTCCTGCAGTTCGGAGACACGGCCGTTAGGGCCGCACTGCACGTCTCGCTGATCCGACTCGATGAGTCCCTGAAGGCCCCGTTTTGTAGGCTGTCCATTCATCCGGGCAGCCAGATGTCAGAGCAGATCGCTGCTGCCGTTCTGGGTGAGGACTACCCACAGACCCGCTCGGTCCTCCGCAGGCTCGGCCAGGCCAGCCTGGTTTCACGTGTCCCTGGAACCTCTCGATGGAGGATGCACGACCTGGTGCATCTGTTCTCTGCTGAACAGTGCCACGCAACCACCTCCGCGGCCGAGCTCTACGACCAGATTTCGTACGACGCCAACCTCACACTGAGAGGAACGCCCGAAGGGAATCCACCGCGCTTCGACACGGTGAGTGATGCTCTGAGCTGGTTCGATGTCGAATGCGCGAACCTCCAGGCAACGGCCCGGCAGGCCCAAGAGTTCGGCATGACGGAAAACACGTACATGCTGTCGATGAACCTCCTCTTGTTCCTTGATCTGAGGGGTCGGGCAGCGGAGGTCCTACAATCCGCTCAGACGGCATACGAAGCCGCACACCAGGAGCGCGACGCCGAGCGACAAGTCAGGGCACTAAACAACGTGGGTACCGCCCTGACCAGCCTGCGCAGGTTCGAGGAGGCCATCCTGACGTTGACGAGGGCCCTCGCCATTGCGGAGAGAATCGGATTCCTCGATGGCCAGTGCGACGCCACCGTCAGCTTGGGCACGGCAGTCCGCCAGCACCACAGTCCCGCCAAAGCCATCCCGATTCTCATCGAAGCGGTCCAACTCGCCCGAAGAAACCGGGATGTCAACGACCTGGGCACGTCGCTCACGAATCTTGGCATTGCCTATCGAGAGGCTGGCATGCCTGGCCCTGCTGCCACGGCATACGCCGAATCTATCCGCTACCACCGAAAATCAGGGGACCGCCGGAAGGAGGCCTCCGCACATGCTGGCCTCGGCACCGCCCTGTTCCAACTGGGCCAGTCGGAACGAGCAGTAAATTCGTTCCAGACGGCCTTCCCGGCGTACCAGGAGGTCCAGGACGAATTTGGCATTCACCTAAACCACCTGAATCTTGGCCATGCCCAGCTCGCGATGGGCAGACTGCAAGAGGCCCGGCACTCACTCCAGCTGGCCCACGACTACTTCCGAGAGATCTCACACGAGCCCTACGAGGCGGGCGCGCTGACTCTCCTCGGCACCCTCGAATGGATGTCCGACAACCCGAGTCGGGCACAGGTGCACTACATGGCAGCTCGTCGCCTGTACCGCAGGCTCGGTGACCAACAAGGCGTTGCAGCCGCAGAAGGCTCCCTCCGCGAAATGCTGGGAGTGTCCACGATTCCCGAGTAGCGCCTGAAACACCGCTGTCGGCCGCACCTCCTCCCACAGCCCACCAGCCGATTCGACTCCGTCCTCCTGGTGTGCTGTGTGCGTAGGACGGTCGCACTCGATAACTTGCTTTGCCTGGCGCCGTTTCCGGAAGTCCCGGCATCGGCATGTGAAGTTCCGGAACGAGCGGTTCACGCCGACTGTGTGCCGCTCGCCCGGTTCCGGATCCGGAACCGGGCGAGCGGTGTGTCGGGGGACCGTCAGGCGATCACGGCGTGCGCCTGAACCGCCTCGAGCTTGTCGGCGCGAGGGTGCCGGAGCCGGTCGGGCGGGTGGCCGGCTGGGTGGTGGGCATGCGGGACCTGTCCTTGCGATGGAGGGGTGTTCGCGGGAATTCCGTCTTCGCCGTCTTGCCGTTGCATCTGCAGGTCAGGGCGGTACGGCAAGGGACAGGCGTGGCGCGGCCACCGGAATCCGGTACGGAAGCTCTTCCGTCTTGGGACTGTGAAACGTCCCAGCAGAAAGGCCGTTGACCTGCGCTTCTACGACAGGGACGGTTGGGACGGCACGAGACGGGTGTGCTTCCCTTCCCGGGCCCGGCCCGCCGCTCACACTCGGGTCCGTGCGGCGGCGGACCGATGGCCGTCCTGTTCGGCTTGCCGTCTTGGCCTCGTGGGGCGCGGCCTGCGTTGATACGGCAGGGACGGCACGGACGGCACGGACGGCAGCCAGGGCGATACGTTCAGCTCACGCTGCTGGCCAGAGTGATCGGGTAGACCGCAGGGCAGTACCGCCGCCAGGCGTCGGTGAACTTGTGCCGCATGTAACCCTTGCGCTGAGTGCCATCGCCGATGCGGACGTTGCCGGAGGAGATGCCGAACTCGCGCAGCATCGAGCCGAGACCACGCGGGGTCAGGCCGCCTCGGCCCCACTCCGCCCACGGCGCCTCATGGTCGCCGTTGAGGGCAAGCAACAGCTGGTCGGTGGTGATGCTGTCCGGGTCGCCAGCCGCGTGGAACGTACGCCGGATGTCGGCGAGGATCTTGGCCCCACCAGGGTTGTTCTCCTCCGTCTGGACCTCGGCATCGACCATGCGCTTGCACGCCTGTCGGGCGAGCCTGGGCCAGGGGCCACCCGCCAGCTCGGCAACGATCACCAGGGGTTCCCAGGTGTCGGCGGCTCGGTCCTCCACGGGCATTTCCGGCTCCAGTTGCAGGGCCCGGTCAGCGAGCGGCGCGGTCCACTGGGCGATCCGGTCCCGGATCTCGTGAAACCCGGGCCTGTCGCGCTCAGAACGGTACGGCGAGACCGTCTCGCCCTCGGCGCGCCGCCGCATCCGGATCACGATCGAGCGGTCCATGATCGTGTCCGGGAGATCGCCGATGCCGGCGATGGCCGCCATGGCGAAGGTATGGAATCGGCGCGGAGTGTGGTCGTTGCCGACGACCCGCAGCACGTAACGGTCGCGCTGGTGCCCAGCATTGAGCAGGCCGCGCATCTCCTCGTTCTTCTCCGCCACCTTCGGACTGCCGAAGATCGTGTCCGCCTCGTCCACCAGCAGGGTCGGCGGCTCCTCGGTGATCGAGCGGAACACGGCAGCCGGAGACGAGTTCACCGTCAGGAGCGCCTGATGGACGGTCTCGGTGAGCACATCCAGCAGCCGCGACTTGCCGCACCGCTTCGCCGGACCGACCACCGCCAGACGCGGGGCGTGCTGCCACGACTTCTGCAGGTGTGTCGCCGCCACCCACAGCGTGGTGGCATCCAGCGCTTCCTCGGAGGGCAGAATCACGAACCGCGCGATCCGAGCCTTCAGCTGGGCCAGCAGCTCGGCGCCCTCCGACGCCTCCGTGTCAGGGATCAGGTCGATCTCGCACGGGATGGCAGCCTCGGCCAGTACCGCCGCCGACTGTCCACAGGCTGCAGACACCTCGGCCTCGTGCCGTCGATCCGGCTGGCCCGGTATCGCGACAGGCGGCCACGACGCATTCAGGGGTGCGTCATTGGACTGGGGAGACGTAGGGTTCAACGTGCACTCCTCCTGGTGGAGCCTGCGGGCTGGCAGGCCCTGCTCCACCGGCTCGAACGGCTTGTAGGCGTAGGGGTGTTCATCGGGCCCTCGGCGTTGGCGCGCCGGGGGCCTTCCAGTTGGCTGCGGGATTCGAGCGGCGCGTCACGCGCCCAGCACCCAGCCGTCGCTCCGCTCGCGCAGTTCCTGGTCGAAGCGGGCGATTTCGGACTCCAGGTACAGAACGCGCCGCCCGACCTTCACCCCTCGCGGGCCGTAGCCGGTGTGCCGCCAGTAGCGCACGGTGCTCTCGGCGGTTCGGTAGCGGTGGGCGACTTCAGCGGTGGTGAGGTAGCGGTCCATCGGGGCGCTTTCCCTTTCGACTAGGCGTCTTTCCGATGTGCACAGATGTACTGCGCGATCTCGGCTGAGTCAAACGGGAAAGGCCATGGTTCAATCGGGATAGCAGCGAGACGCGATGGAGGCGGCATGTCCAGGGAGACCAGCGGGGGCGAGGCCCCACTGCTGTTCAGCGAAGGCAACGCGGCGGCGCGCATCGCGTTGGAACGCGAGGTCAGAGGGTGGAGCACCACCGAACTGGCGGCCCGCATGACCAGGGTCGGCGTCCCGATGAACCAGACCGCGGTCTGGCGCATCGAGAACGGCACCCCCCGTCGCAAGATCACTCTGGACGAAGCCCTCGGCTTCGCCCGCGTCTTCGAGCTGCCGCTGGAGGAGCTGATGTCGCCCCCGCTGGAGGGCGTCGACATCGAGGGAAGACGGATCGTCCAGGAGGCGGTCGAGGCGTTCTATGAGACCCGCGAAGCGCAGGACCGCCTGCATCGCGCGGTCATCGCCACCGCCGACTACATCGCAGCCCACCCCAACAGCTCCAAAGGCATCCACGAACAGTGCCTCCGCCTCATGGGCGAGGAACGCGATGCCCGCGCCCTGACCGAGCACATCGAGATGGGCGGCTACTACTGACACAGAGGAGAGCCGACTTGGCGAACATCCAGAAACGACCGAACGGCAAGTGGCGGGCCCGGTACCGGGACCTGGACGGCAAGGAGCATGCCCGCCACTTCGACCAGAAGATCGACGCCCAGCGCTGGCTCGACGAGGTCACGGCCAGCCTGGTCACGGGCCAGTACGTCGACCCCAGGTCCGCCAAGAAGCCCTTCAAGGAGTACTCCGAGGAGTGGCGCACCCGTCAGCCCCACCGGCCCTCAACGGCCAAAGCCGTGGCCCAGCACCTGCGTTGCTACGTCTACCCGGCCTGGGAGAAGCGGGCGCTCGGCGCCATCAAGCCGGGCGATGTCCAGAAGTGGGTGACCGACCTGACGACCACCCACGGCCTCGCGGCCAGCACCACGCGGACCGTCTTCAACACGGTCAACGCGGTCTTCCGCGCGGCGGTCCGCGACCGCATGATCCCGCACAACCCCTGCGAAGGCGCCAAGCTCCCGGCTGTCCCCCGCAAGCGGGTCGTGCCCCTGCCTGTGGAGCAGGTCCGTCGCCTGTCGGCGGAGATCCCGGCCCGCTACCGGGGTCTCGTCCTGCTGGGCGCCGCCACGGGACTCCGGCCGGGCGAGCTCTTCGGGCTCCAGCTCCGGCACGTCGACCTGCTGCACGCCACCGTCACCGTGGAGCAGCAGATCCAGCAGACGGCCAAGCACGGCGTCTACGTCGGCCCGCCGAAGACCACTCGCTCGTACCGAACAGTGCCCCTCCCCAAGATGGCCGTCCAAGCCGTAACGGCGCACCTGCGGGACTTCCCGGTCGCCGACCCCGAGGGCTGGCTCTTCACCGCTCCCACAGGCGGCCCGGTCGTCTACACCCACTTCATGGACGGCTCGTGGCGGCCCGCCTGCCAGCGGGCCGGCATACCGAAGGGCACCGGCCCGCACGCACTCCGGCACCACTACGCGAGCCTGCTGATCAAGCACGGCGAGTCGGTGAAGACCGTCTCCGAGCGGCTCGGGCACACCAACGCCGCGATGACGCTGAACATCTACACCCACCTCTGGCCCGACTCCGAGGAGCGGACCAGGGCCGCCGTCGACCGCGCGTACGCCGACGACGGCAGCGCGGACCGCGGCAACCTCCCGGACGCCGAAGCGGCGTAGCCGACGCCAGTTGCGTTGGCCAGGGGCGGCAGGGTTGCGGACCCCTTGCGGACCGAAAGGCCGCCCAACCCGCTCCGTCGCAGGTCAGGCGGCCTTTCCGCAGTTCGACTAGACGTTGAAGCGGAACTCCACGACGTCGCCGTCCTGCATGACGTAGTCCTTGCCCTCGATGCGGGCCTTGCCCTTGGCGCGGGCGTCGGCGATGGAGCCGGTCTCGACCAGGTCGGCGAAGGAGATCACCTCGGCCTTGATGAAGCCCTTCTGGAAGTCGGTGTGGATGACTCCGGCGGCCTCGGGGGCGGTGGCGCCCTTCTTGATGGTCCAGGCGCGGGTTTCCTTGGGGCCGGCCGTCAGGTAGGTCTGGAGGCCGAGGGTGTTGAAGCCGACCCGGGCGAGGGTGGCGAGGCCGGGCTCCTCCTGGCCCATGGACTGGAGGAGCTCCAGGGCCTCGGCGTCGTCCAGCTCGATCAGCTCGGACTCGATCTTGGCGTTCAGGAAGATCGCCTCGGCCGGGGCGATCAGTTCGCGCTGGGCGTTCTTGAAGTCCTCGTCGGCCAGCTCGGCCTCGTCCACGTTGAAGACGTAGAGGAAGGGCTTGGCGGTCAGCAGGTGGAGGTCGCGGATCGGGGCGGTGTCGAAGCCGGCCTCGAAGAGGGTCTTGCCGGTCTCCAGGATCGCCTGCGCGGCCTCGGCGGCGGCCAGCACGGGGGCGGTGTCCTTCTTGAGGCGCGCCTCCTTCTGGAGTCGCGGCAGGACCTTCTCGACGGTCTGGAGGTCGGCCAGGATCAGCTCGGTGTGGATGGTGTCGATGTCGTCCTTGGGCGACACCTTGCCGTCCACGTGCACCACGTCCGGGTCGGTGAAGGCCCGCACGACCTGGCAGATCGCGTCCGACTCGCGGATGTTGGCGAGGAACTTGTTGCCCAGGCCCTCACCCTCGCTGGCGCCGCGCACGATGCCGGCGATGTCGACGAAGTCGACGGTGGCCGGGAGGATGCGCTGGGAGCCGAAGATCTCGGCGAGCTTGGCCAGGCGCTCGTCCGGGACGCCGACGACGCCCACGTTCGGCTCGATGGTGGCGAACGGGTAGTTGGCCGCCAGCACGTCGTTCTTGGTCAGGGCGTTGAACAGGGTCGACTTGCCGACGTTCGGCAGGCCGACGATTCCGATCGTGAGCGACATGAAGCGCAGTCCCGTGGGCTTGGAGGAGTTGGGTCGGCACCGTACGGGCCGACCCCCAAGTCTACGGGCAGGCCCCGCCCCGGCTCACGCCCCGGCCGCCGCCGTCCGGGGCTCCAGGAACTCCAGTCGGTTGCCCAGCTTGTCGTCGGCGTAGAAGCGCCGGTGGTCGGGCAGGTTGTCGTCCCAGGTCACCGGGTGGCCGTGGGTGGTGAGGCGGTCGGCCAGCGCGTCCAGCGAGCGGACCAGGATGCCGGGGTGCCCCTTGCGGGACGGCCGGAAGTCCGGGGTCACGCCCAGGTGCACCTCGACCCCGCCACCACGGAACCAGCAGCCGCCGCGGGCGGCCAGCACCGGCGGCTTCGCCAGCTCGGTCATGCCGAGCACGCCGGACCAGAACGCGCGGCACTCGTCCTCGGCGCCCGCCGGGATGTCGAGCTGGACGTGATCGAGCCGTTCGAACGTGAAATCGGTCATGTCGCTCCCCCGTCGAAGGATCCGCGAACGGATCCGGTGATCATCGCGCGTCGACGCAGCCGTGCAGGTCAACACACCTGAATGCCCATCACATCACTACCCCGTCCGGAGACACGGGGCAAGGCCGGAACGGTGCATTACACAGTGTGGCGATGATCGGACCGTACGTTGGGCGGGTGGAGCAGAGCATCCGTACCCAGCCGCCAGGGCCAAGACGCCGTCCGCCGACCGGCTCGTCCGCAGCCGCCGTCCCGGGGCCAGGCCGGGCTCCCGGGGGCCCCGCCGCGTCCTCCTCCCGGCTGCGGGCGACGGCCGACCGGTCCGCCGCCCGCCCGGCCGCTCCGCGGCTGCGCCTGCCGCTGCGCGGACGCGGGCGCGGCGAGGAGCCGTCCTACGGCGGACGCCGCAGCGGCCGGCCGACCCGGCTGACGGCCGTCGGCACCGGCGTGCTCGCCGTGCTGGCGACGCTCGCGGTGGCGGGCCTGGACCGGCTGCTGTTCGACGGCCTGGGCTGGCTGTTCGGCCTCGGCTACCTGGTGGTCTGCTTCCAGCTGGCCGTCCGGGTGCGCTACGCCGACCTGCTGGCCGCGCCGATCAGCGGGCCGATCGCCTTCGCCCTCGCGCTGCTGCTGCTCGAACCGGTGAACTCCTCGGGCGTCACCGCCCAGGTCGTCTCGCTCGCGACCGGGCTGGCACTGCGGGCCGACTGGCTGTTCACCGGCACCGGGTTGGCGGCGCTGATCGTGCTCGCCCGGTTCGTCGCCCAGCGCCGGTTCCACCGCTCCCGCTGAGAGCGACCGGCCGAGAACGCCCGGCCGAGACCACCCGGCCGAGAACGCTCCCGCTGAGGAGCGACGGGCCGACGGGCCGACGGGCCGACGGGCCGTCCCTCTCAGCCCTCAGCCCGGGCCGCCGCCATGGCGGCCCCGACGATGCCCGCGTCGTTGCGCAGTTCCGCCGGCACCACCCGCGCCTCGCGGGCCTTCAGCAGCGGCAGGAACTTCTCGTGCTTGCGGCTCACCCCGCCGCCGATCACGACCAGCCGCGGCGAGAACAGCTTCTCCACCAGGTCCAGGTACTCGTCGACCCGCCCGGCCCACTGCTCCCAGCTCAGCTCGTGCCGCTCCTTGGCGGCCGAGGAGGCCCGGCGCTCGGCGTCCTTGCCGCGCAGTTCCAGGTGCCCCAGCTCGGTGTTGGGCACCAGCGTGCCGTCGACGAAGAGCGCGCTGCCGATGCCGGTGCCGAAGGTGAGCACCAGGACCACGCCCGGCTCGCCCCGGCCGGCGCCGTGCGCCAGCTCGGCCACTCCGGCCGCGTCCGCGTCGTTCAGGACGGTCGCGGGCATCCCCAGCGCCTGGCTGAAGAGGCCCGCCGCGTCCAGACCGATCCAGCCCTTGTCCACGTTGGCCGCCGTTCTCGTGCGGCCGTCGACCACCACGCCGGGAAAGGTCAGCCCGACCGGGCCCTGGTGGTCGAACTGCCGGACCACCTCGCAGACGGCGGCGACCACGGCCTCGGGGGCGGACGGCTGCGGGGTGAGCACCTTGTAGCGCTCCTCGGTGAGCGTGCCCCGGGCGAGGTCGACGGGTGCGCCCTTGATCCCCGAGCCGCCGATGTCCACACCGAATACCGCCGTCATCACGTCCGCCCTCTGCCGTCGGCCGCGGACCGGCCGGTCCGCGGCCGGTGAATCGTCCACAGCCTGTGCACAAAGCTACGAGAGCCCGGGCGGGGTCGCACAGCAAGTCGCACAGCAAGGGGACGCGTGACAAGGGCCGGGACAGCGGGGAACCCGGCACCCCGCACGGGGCACCGGGTTCCTCACGACCGGCTCAGAGCTTGCCCGCCGCCTCGGCGCGCAGGTCGCGGCGCAGTTCCTTGGGCAGCGAGAAGGTCAGGTGCTCCTCGGCGGTCTTGACCGTCTCGACCGTGTCGAAACCGCGCGCGGCCAGCAGTTCCAGCACGCCCTCGACCAGGATCTCCGGCACCGAGGCGCCGCTGGTCAGGCCGACCGTTCCGACGCCCTCCAGCCACTCCTCCCGGATCTCCTCGGCGAAGTCCACCAGGTGGGCGGCCTTGGCGCCGTACTCCAGGCCGACCTCGACCAGGCGGACGGAGTTGGAGGAGTTCTTGGAGCCGACCACGATCAGCAGGTCGGTCTCCGGGGCCATCTTCTTGACCGCGACCTGGCGGTTCTGGGTGGCGTAGCAGATGTCGTCGCTGGGCGGGCTGACCAGCTCCGGGAAGCGCTTCTTCAGCTCGTCGACGGTGGCCATGGTCTCGTCCACGGACAGGGTGGTCTGGGACAGCCAGACGACCTTGGACTCGTCCCGGACCTGGACGGCGGCGACGTCCTCGGCACCGTCCACCAGGTGGATCCGGTCCGGGGCCTCGCCCATGGTGCCGACGACCTCCTCGTGGCCCTCGTGGCCCACCAGCAGGATGTCGAAGCCCTCGTCGGCGAAGCGCACGGCCTCCTTGTGCACCTTGGTGACCAGCGGGCAGGTGGCGTCGACGGTGGCGAGCTTGCCGGCCCGTGCCTCGTCGTGGACGGACGGGGCGACCCCGTGCGCGGAGAAGACGACGATCGAGCCCTCGGGCACCTCCTCCGTCTCGTCGACGAAGATCGCGCCCTTCTTCTCCAGGGTCTGCACCACGTACTTGTTGTGGACGATCTGCTTGCGGACGTAGATGGGGGCCCCGTACTGCTCCAGGGCCTTCTCCACGGCGATCACGGCGCGGTCGACTCCCGCGCAGTAGCCCCGGGGGGCGGCGAGCAGGACACGGCGCTGCGCGGTCTTGGACATGGCCCCCATCGTACGGGCGGCGGCAAGCGGTGTCTGCCCTTCCACTCTCCGATGGGAAGCCGCGCCGACATCGCACAATTTCCGCGCAGACCCGGTCATCGGTGCTCAAAATATGGTGCCTATGAGCCCTGTGAGCGAGCAGGAGACGTCCGGCGGCCTACGCCGCAGCCTGGGCGTCCGCGATCTGATGGTCTACGGACTGCTGTTCATCGCCCCGATGGCCCCGGTCGGCGTCTTCGGCGTGCTGGACGCCAAGAGCCACGGCGCCGTCGCCACGGTGTACCTGGCCGCGACGGTGGCGATGGGCTTCACCGCCCTCTCCTACGCCCAGATGGTGCGCGCGGTGCCGCAGACCGGCTCGGTGTTCGCCTATGCGCGGGCCGGGCTGGGCGAGGGGCCGGGCTTCGTCGCCGGATGGATGGCGATGCTCGACTACCTCCTGATCCCCGCCGTGGCTTATCTGTTCTCCGGGATCGCGCTGAACTCCCTGGTGCCGGACGTCTCGCGCTGGGTGTGGACGGCGCTCGCGGTGGTGGTGACCACCGCGCTCAACCTGATCGGGGTGCGGACGGCGGCGACGGTCGGCTTCGCGGTGCTTGCGATGGAGATCGCGGTGCTGGTGGTGTTCGTGGTGGCGGCCGTGGTGGTGCTGGCCCAGGACGGCGCCCGGCGCGGCTGGGGCACCCCGTTCACCGCGGTGGGGGACTTCTCGCTGACCGCGGTGATCTCGGCGGTGTCCGTCGCGGTGCTCTCGTACCTGGGCTTCGACGCGATCGCCGGCTTCGTGGAGGAGGCGGTCGGGGCCTCGGCGGCGGTCGCCCGGGCGGTGCTCTGGTGCCTGGCGCTGGCCGGCCTGCTGTTCGTCGCCCAGACCTACCTGGCGGCGCTGCTGGAGCCGACGGGCCCGGAGCAGCTGGCCGCCGACCCGGCGGCGCAGGGCTCGGCCTTCTACGACACCGTGGAGAGCGGCGTCGGACACTGGCTGCACGTGCTGGTGGCGGCCAGCAAGGCGATCGGCGCGGCCTTCGCGGCCCTGGCCGGGCAGGCGGCGGCCGGGCGGCTGGTCTTCGCGATGGGGCGGGCCGGACGGCTGCCGCGCCTCCTCGGCACGGTCGATCCGGCCAGCGCCGTACCGCGCCGGGCGCTGCTGGCGGCCGCGGTGATCACCATGGCGGCGGCGGTCTGGGCCGCGAGCCGGGACGACGGGCTGGACCAGCTGACCTCGGTGGTGAACGTGGGCGCGCTGACCGCCTTCGCGCTGCTGCACGCCTCGGTGGTCGGCTGGTACACCGTCCGGCACGGCTCGCGGGACCGGCTGCGGCACCTGGTCGTTCCGGTGCTCGGGATCGCGGTGATCGGGGCGGTGGTCTACGAGGCCTCGACGACGGCGCAGATCGTCGGGGCGGTCTGGCTGGCGGTCGGCCTGGCGGTGCTCGCCGTCCAGGGCGCCGCCGCCGGAGGTGTCGGCGAACGCCGCTAGGGTCGTTCGCATGGCCAACACCAGCTCCCCCGAAGCGCCGCTCCCGGTCGGCAAGGTCTCCGCGCTGATCGGCGGCTGGATCGACCGGCTCGGCGCGGTCTGGGTGGAGGGTCAGATCACCCAGCTCAGCCGTCGTCCCGGGGCGGGCGTGGTGTTCCTGACCCTGCGCGACCCGCAGGCCGACGTGTCGCTCACGGTGACCTGCTTCCGCTCGGTGTTCGACCAGGTCGCGGACGTGGTGCGGGAGGGCGCGCGGGTCGTCGTGCACGCCAAGCCGGAGTGGTACGCGGCGCGCGGGCAGCTGTCGTTGCGCGCCTCGGAGATCCGGCCGGTGGGCCTGGGCGAGCTGCTGGCCCGGCTGGAGCAGCTGAAGCGGCGGCTCGCCGGGGAGGGCCTGTTCGCCGCCGAGCGCAAGAAGCCGCTGCCGTTCCTGCCGCAGTGCGTCGGGCTGGTCACCGGTCGCGGCTCGGCGGCGGAGCGGGACGTCCTGGAGAACGCCCGGCGGCGCTGGCCGGCCGTCCGCTTCGAGGTGCGCAACGTCCCGGTGCAGGGGGTCAGCGCGGTGGAGCGGGTCAGCGCGGCCGTGCGGGAGCTGGACGAGCACCCCGAGGTGGACGTGATCGTCGTGGCCCGCGGCGGCGGCAGCGTGGAGGACCTGCTGCCGTTCTCGGACGAGTCCCTGGTGCGGCTGGTCGCGGCCGCCCGTACCCCGGTGGTGAGCGCGATCGGGCACGAGCCGGACCAGCCGCTGCTGGACTTCGTCGCGGACCTGCGCGCCTCCACCCCGACCGATGCCGCCAAACGGGTGGTTCCGGACGTCGGCGAGGAGCTGGCCAAGGTCCGCCAGCTACGCGACCGCGCCCGTCGGCACGTGCTGTCCCGGGTCGAGCGCGAGCAGCACGGACTGGACGGGCTGCGCAGCCGCCCGGCGCTGGCCGCCCCGCACCGGATGCTGGACGGGCGCGGCCAGGAGGTGGACGGCCTGCTGGAGCGGGCCCGGCGCACCCTGCGGCACCGGCTGGACCACGCGCAGAGCGACCTCGGGCACACCCTGGCCCGGGTGGTGGCGCTCTCCCCGGCGGCCACCCTGGAGCGCGGCTACGCGGTGCTCCAGCGGGCGGACGGCACCGTGGTGACCGACCCGGCGCAGGTCGAACCCGGGGAGGGCCTGCACGCCCGGGTGGCGGGCGGCGGCTTCGATGTCACGGCGGAGCCCCGCGGGCAAGCCCGGTAGGAGCCGCGCCCTGGGCGGGAGCCCCGGTCAGGGGCCCGGTCAGGAACTCCGGTCAGGAACTCCGGTCAGGAGCCCCGCCCCGGGCTCAGTGGGAGCGCTGCCGGGAGAGCGCCACGGAGTGCTCGCCGAAGCCGAGGCTGCGGTAGAGCGCCTCGCCGCCGCTGCTGGCGTGCAGGTCGATCCGGCCGACCCGGTGGCCGTCGAACCAGTCGAGCAGCGCCTCGGTGCAGGCCCGGGCGTATCCGCGCAGCCGGTGGCCGGGGTCGGTGCAGATGTTGAAGACGAAGCCGAACAGGCCCTCCGGGTTGCCGGGCGCGGGCAGCCGGCGTTCCAGGGTGCCGACGGCGCAGGCGGCGAGCCGGCCCGGCCGGCCGGGGTCGTCGACCACGAAGGAGGGCATGGTCAGCTCCTCGACCGGGACGGCCAGGCGCTCGCGCAGCACCCGCTCCGCGGTGGCCTGCCAGGGCCCCGGGCCGGCCACGGCGGCCATGCTGGGCATCGCCTCGAACATCAGGTTGCGCAGCCGGACGAGTTCGGGCGCGTCGGTCGGGACGGCGGGTCGTACGTCGATCATGCGGCGGAGGCTAGCGCCGACGTTCGACGGGCGCACCCGGGTTTCCACCCCGCCGGAGCCGTCCCTGTCGTCGCCAGCCCCTACGCTGGCACGCATGGCAGAGCAGCAGGAACAGCGGCAGGACGCGGCGGCACCGAACCCGGACGACGCGCTGGGCTACGAGCACGCCCGGGACGCGCTGCTGGAGGTGGTCCGGCAGCTGGAGAACGGCGGGACGTCGTTGGAGGAGTCGCTGGCCCTGTGGGAGCGCGGCGAGCAGCTGGCGAAGGTGTGCCAGCGCTGGCTGGACGGCGCCCGGGCCCGGCTGGACGCCGCACTGGCCGCCGAGGAGGGTCCGGCCGCGGACGGGGAGTGAGCCGGCCCGTCGAATGTGATCCGGGTCACATCGACTTGGGGAATCGTTGAATATTCACCTATGTTGGAGGAAGTGACCGGCCTCGGCCGATCACACCGACGAACCCCCTTTCCGCATGAGGTGCAGAAGCATGACCACCGACGCCCTGGTACTCGACGCCGCCGCTCAGGACCTGCTGTTCCGCGAGGCCCGCACCGCGAACACCTTCACCGACGAGCCGGTCACCGAGGAGCAGGTCCAGGCCATCTACGACCTGGTCAAGTACGGCCCGACCGCCTTCAACCAGCAGCCGCTGCGCGTCGTCCTGGTCCGCTCGACCGAGGGCCGCGAGCGCCTCGTCCAGCACCTCGCGGACGGCAACAAGGCCAAGACCTCCACCGCCCCGCTGGTCGCCATCCTCGCCGCGGACAACGAGTTCCACGAGGAGCTGCCGACCCAGTTCCCGCACTTCCCGCAGGCCAAGGACGTCTTCTTCTCGGAGCGCGGCGTCCGTGAGCAGTCCGCCGCCCTGAACGGCGCCCTGCAGGCCGCCTACTTCATCATCGGCGTGCGCGCCGCCGGCCTGGCCGCCGGCCCGATGACCGGCTACGACGCCGCGGGCATCAACAAGGAGTTCTTCGCCGAGGGCGACCACTCGGTGCTGGCCGTCGTCAACATCGGCAAGCCGGGCGAGGACGCCTGGTTCCCGCGTTCGCCGCGCCTGGCCTACGACGAGGTCGTCACCACCGTCTGATCGGCCCCCGCGCGAAAGGGCCCCGCACCGGTTCGTCCGGTGAGGGGCCCTTCGACGTGCACGGGGTGGTGCAGGCTCACCCGGGAGCGCGGGAGCCGCACGAGCGCGGGCGCGAAGGCCCGCGCGGGGCGTGCGGAGGGGGCCGCTACTTGAGCGCCTGCGCCAGCTCGGCCAGCTCCTCGTAGGAGGCGGTGCCGGTGAGCAGGGTGGTGCCGGAGCCGGTCCGCGCGGTCAGCGCGCGGTCCTTCTCGCCCTGCACCCGCTCCCAGGAGCGGCCGTCCACCTCGGAGGTGCCGTCCGGCCGGGCGCCCTTCACGTAGTCGGCCAGCAGCGAGTCGCGCGGCGCGTCGCTCTGCTCGATCGCCGCGTACTGGCCGGAGGGGGTCACGAAGCCCAGGTGCCAGGCGTTGCCCTTGCCGTTGTTGTCGGAGGCCGGCCGGTAGCTGACCGAGTTGGCCCGCCACTTGTCCGACAGCCCCTCCGGGGCGAGCAGCGGGTACGGCGCGGCGCGCTTCGCGGAGGCCGCCTCCACCTGGTACCCGACGACGCGCACCGAGTCGCCGCCGTTGCCGTGCGGGAGGAACAGGTACCCGATCCAGACGACGAAACCGACGGCCAGCATCGACAGGACCATGTCCCGTACGGTCTGCCGGCCCCTCATGCTCTTGCTGTCTGCTGCCACCCCCACATGGTGACTCATCCACATCCCACGGCGGCCACCAGGGGTGTCCACGAACGGGTGATACGGGACGAACCGGTCGTTTCCACCACAGAGCAGCGACCCGCGCCACAGACAGTCATCTCATGGGCAGATACGATCGCAATACCCTCACCACGGCGTTCGACCTGGCAGTAGTCGGGCGCTCACTGGTCGTCGCGTACAGAGAGGTAACGACGATGTCCACGCAGTACCCGCACCACCTTCCCAGTGCCCTGGAGGTCGCGCCCGAGGCTCCCGACCGGAACCTCGCGCTCGAGCTCGTCCGGGTCACCGAGGCGGCGGCTATGGCCGCCGGCCGGTGGGTCGGCCGCGGTGACAAGAACGGCGCGGACGGCGCGGCCGTCAAGGCGATGCGCACCCTGGTCTCGACCGTGTCGATGAACGGCATCGTCGTCATCGGCGAGGGCGAGAAGGACGAAGCCCCGATGCTCTACAACGGCGAGCGGGTCGGCGACGGCACCGGCGCCGAGTGCGACGTCGCGGTCGACCCGGTGGACGGCACCACGCTGACCGCCAAGGGCATGAACAACGCGGTGGCCGTGCTGGCCGTCGCCGACCGCGGCACCATGTTCGACCCCAGCGCCGTGTTCTACATGGACAAGCTGGTGGCCGGACCGGAGGCGGCCGAGTTCGTCGACATCACCGCCCCGCCGGCGGTCAACATCCGCCGGGTCGCCAAGGCCAAGGGCAGCGCCGTCGAGGACGTCACCGTCGTGGTGCTCGACCGCCCCCGCCACGACGGCCTGGTCCGGGAGATCCGCGAGGCCGGCGCCCGGATCAAGTTCATCTCGGACGGCGACGTGGCCGGCGCCATCATGGCCGCCCGCGAGGGCACCGGCGTCGACCTGCTGATGGGCATCGGCGGCACCCCGGAGGGCATCATCGCGGCCTGCGCGATGAAGTGCATGGGCGGCGTGATCCAGGGCCGGCTGTGGCCCAAGGACGACGCCGAGCGCCAGAAGGCCCTGGACGCGGGCCACGACCTGGACCGGGTGCTCACCACCGACGACCTGGTCAGCGGCGAGAACGTGTTCTTCGTCGCCACCGGCATCACCGACGGCGAGCTGCTGCGCGGCGTGCACTACCGCTCGGAGACCGCCACCACCAGCTCGCTGGTGATGCGCTCCAAGAGCGGCACCATCCGCGAGATCAACTCCACCCACAAGCTCTCGAAGCTGCGGGCGTACAGCGCGATCGACTTCGACCGCGCCAACTGAGGCCCGGCAGAACGCACTCGGCGGCCCCGGCGGAATCCCCTTCCGCCGGGGCCGTGGCGTGTCCGGCCGCTCTCCGGCCCGGCGTCACCCGGCTATCCGGCGCCGCGCGGCCGCCGCCGCCCTGGCCGCCTCGCGCAGCTCCGCCTCCCGGCGGCGGCGCCGGGCCAGCACCACCCGCCGCTCGGCGGCCGTCAGCCCACCCCAGACCCCGTACGGCTCCGGCTGCGCCAGCGCGTGCTCACGGCACTCCAGCAGCACCGGACAGCGGGCACACACCTGCTTGGCCTGCTCCTCGCGGGACAGCCGGGCCGCCGTCGGCTCCTTGGAGGGGGCGAAGAACAGCCCCACCTCGTCCCGCCGGCACGCCGCGCCGGTGTGCCAGGGGTTGTCCTCACCCGCGGGGGCTCCCGCCGGCCCGCCCGGGGGCTGCGGCTGCGGCCGGACGCCGGGACGGCGTTCCAGCACCTGCGCGGCGGCGACTGGCGAGGTGGTGCGGGACTCGATCGGATGCAGCACGGCCGTACTCCTGACGAGGCTCTCGGACACGGGGAACCCTCGCTCCCGTGCCGGCTGCGAGCCCCCGCTGTCGAACCCCGGCACGGCCGCGGGGCCGCCTCCGGTGCGCAGCCGTACAAGAAGCGATGTGCGGAAGGAACTACCCCGTCCGGCCGCGATTCATGCACACTGCACGCAATCGACTACACAGCGCACCCGCCACAACGCCGAGCGTCCGACCGGGAGTTGCTTCCCGATCGGACGCTGCGCAGGTCAACCGCTGTCAGTCGGTGCCCAGTTGGCGGCGCACCCACTCCTTCAGCTTCTTGCCCCGGCGCGGCTTGGCCTCGCAACCGCCGAACAGCGCAAGGCCCTTGACCCGGACAACCGGAGCGTACGGGTCCGCCGCGGTCGCCTCGCGGACGTCGAAACCGCCGAAGATGCCGATGCCGGACCCCTGGAGGCTGACGTTCTCCGGCACCCGGACCTGGACCCCGCCGAAGATCGCCGTCACCGTGATCTCCACCTCGGGGGACTCGAACACGGCGTCGGTCAGGTCGATCTCCACCCCGCCGAACGCGGCGAAGGCGCTCAGGTGCGAGCCCACCCGCCAGCGGCCCTTGCGGGCGGCGCCGCCGAAGACGGCCACCACCATCGGGGACTCCTGGCGCGCGGGCGGCTGCGGCGGGCGCGCGGGCCGCGGGGCGTCCAACGGCGGCTTCTCGAAGGACAGCGGACGGGCCGGCAGGTCCCGGGTCAGCGGCGCGAGCTCGCCGACGGTCTTCGCCGCGTAGGCGGCCTCGATCCGGTCCGCGTGCTCGTCCGCGTCCAGGCGGCCCTCGGCGTAGGCGTCCCGCAGCAGTTCCGCGACCTTCTCGCGGTCGGCGTCGGAGACCCGCAGCTCCGCCTCCGCGACCGGCGCGTGCGGCCGCGGCGCGGCCTCGGGCTTGACCTCGGGCTTGGGTTCGGGCTTGGTCATCGGTACGGGCGCCGGCACCGGCGGCTGCCCCGAGTCGTCGTGCGACGGCGAATTGTCCACGGGGTCAGCCTAGTCGCTCGCACTCCTGCGCGAGTGAGCCCGGTCACGCAAGGCTGCCCTGTCCGCGGGCCGGCTCCCGCCGGGTCCTACCCTGGATGGTGCTTCGCCGACGCAGCCGGACCAACTGGATAGCTAAGGACCGCCCCCATGGCTCCCACGCCAGACTTCGAGTACAGCGACCTGCTCCCCCTGGGCGCTGACCCGACCCCTTACCGCAAGCTCACCTCCGAGGGTGTCTCCACCGTCGAGGCCGGCGGTCGCACCTTCCTCCAGGTCGAGCCCGAGGCGCTGCGGCTGCTGACGGCCGAGGCGATGCACGACATCTCCCACTACCTGCGCCCCGCCCACCTCGCCCAGCTGCGCCGCATCCTGGACGACCCGGAGGCCAGCCCCAACGACCGCTTCGTCGCGCTCGACCTGCTGAAGAACGTCAACATCTCGGCCGGCGGCATCCTCCCGATGTGCCAGGACACCGGCACCGCGATCGTCATGGGCAAGCGCGGCCAGAACGTGCTGACCCAGGGCGGCGACGAGTCCGCGATCGCCCGCGGCGTGTACGACGCGTACACCAAGCTCAACCTGCGCTACTCCCAGATGGCCCCGGTGACCATGTGGGACGAGAAGAACACCGGCAACAACCTGCCGGCCCAGATCGAGCTGTACGCCACCGACGGCGACGCGTACAAGTTCCTGTTCATGGCCAAGGGCGGCGGCTCCGCCAACAAGTCGTACCTGTACCAGGAGACCAAGGCCATCCTGAACGAGGCGAGCATGCTCTCGTTCCTGGAGCAGAAGATCCGCTCGCTGGGCACCGCGGCCTGCCCGCCGTACCACCTGGCCATCGTGATCGGCGGCACCAGCGCCGAGTTCGCGCTGAAGACCGCCAAGTACGCCTCGGCGCACTACCTGGACAACCTGCCGACCTCCGGCGACGCCAGGACCGGCCACGGCTTCCGCGACCTGGAGCTGGAGGCCAAGGTCACCGAGCTGACCCAGAAGATCGGCATCGGCGCCCAGTTCGGCGGCAAGTACTTCTGCCACGACGTGCGCGTGGTGCGTCTGCCGCGGCACGGCGCCTCGCTGCCGGTCGCGATGGCCGTCTCCTGCTCCGCCGACCGCCAGGCGCTGGGCAGGATCACCGCCGAGGGCGTCTTCCTGGAGCAGCTGGAGACCGACCCGGCGAAGTACCTGCCGGACACCACCGACGAGCACCTCGACGACGACGTGGTGCGCGTGGACCTCAACCAGCCGATGTCCGCGATCCGCGCCGAGCTGTCCAAGTACCCGGTGAAGACCCGGCTCTCGCTCACCGGCACCCTGGTCGTCGCCCGCGACATCGCCCACGCCAAGATCAAGGAGCGCCTGGACGCCGGCGAGGGCATGCCCAAGTACCTCCAGGACCACCCGGTCTACTACGCGGGCCCGGCCAAGACCCCCGAGGGCTTCGCCTCCGGCTCCTTCGGCCCGACCACGGCCGGCCGGATGGACTCCTACGTCGACCAGTTCCAGGCGGCCGGCGGCTCGATGGTCATGCTCGCCAAGGGCAACCGCAGCAAGCAGGTCACCGACGCCTGCGCCCGGCACGGCGGCTTCTACCTCGGCTCGATCGGCGGCCCGGCCGCCCGTCTCGCCCAGGACTGCATCAAGAAGGTCGAGGTGCTGGAGTACGCCGAGCTCGGCATGGAGGCGGTCTGGCGCATCGAGGTCGAGGACTTCCCGGCCTTCATCGTCGTCGACGACAAGGGCAACGACTTCTTCCGCGAGACCACCGAGGGCCCGCTGATCACCAGCCTGCGGATCCGCTCCAAGGAGTAGGGCGCGCAAGCGGTCCCACACGCCCCCTCACCGCCCCGGCCGCCCCTGCGGCCGGGGCGGTTCCGTCTGTCCACGCGAGCGGAACGTGGGTACCGTGGATGGCAGGGGTGGATTGTCCACATAGTCCACGGAGGTGTTCGGATGAGTATGACCAACGTCGACATCGACGACACGATCCTGGCCGAGGCCATGCGGCTGATGGGGACGACGACCAAGAAGGACACGATCAACAACGCCCTCGCCGACTACGTCAACCGCCTGAAGCGGCTCGAAGCCATGGAGAAACTGTCCCGCCGAGCCGCCGCGGGCCAGTTCGAGCCGACCATCCGGGTGTACGAGGCCCGCAAGCGGGCGCAGCGGGCGGAAGCCGAATGATCGGCAGCTTCCTGGTCGACACCTCGGCCTACGTCCGGCTCACGTCGGACCGGGACCTCCGGTCGCAGTGGTGGCGACACATCGAGTCGGGCCTGATCAGGATCAGCAAGTCGACCCGGGCCGAAATCCTCTTCTCCGCCCGGAACTCGGCGGACCGGGACGACCTGGAGGACGAACTCACGGCGCTGTTCGGCCCGGCCGTCAGCCCCCCGAAGTCGATCTGGGACTGGATCGACACCGCTCAGTACAAGCTGACCCAGAAGGGCCAGCACCGGGCAGCCGGACTGGCGGACCTGCTACTGGCCGGCACCGCCGTCCACCACGACATGACCGTGCTCCACCTGGACGACGACTTCGCCACTGTCGCCCGGGTCGTCGGCGAACTGCGCGAGCAGGACGTCCGCCGGTCGACCACCAGCTGAGCCACCGGGGCGCTCACGCGTCGAAGTCGTACTCCAGGACGTAGGAGGCGGCGTCGAGGATCATCTCGTTGAGCTCGACGACCTGGCCCTCGTCGGCGAAGGCGGTGCGGCAGATCAGGATGACCGGGGTGCCGGCGGAGAGGTCCAGCCGGGCCGACTCCTCCGCGGCGGGCATCCGGGAGCGGACCTCCTCGCGGAAGTGCACGGGCTTGGCGCCGATCTCGGCCAGCCGGGCGTAGGTGCCGCCGGGGCCGGTGTCCTCACGGGTGATGGCGGTGCCCGCGACCAGGACGGCGGGCAGGTAGGAGGTCGAGAGCAGCACCGGCTTGCCGTCCAGCACGAAGCGACGGTGCCGTACGCACATCTGGGCGCCCGGCTCGACCCCGAGCACCCGCGCCACGTGTTCGGGCGCGCCCTGCTCGGTGACGGAGACCTGGTCGACCACCAGGCTGCGGTTGTCGATGTCCGCCGACCATATCGACTGGCCGGACCCCCAGTGCCCCTGCGCCAGCCGCTGGATGCCGCGCCGGCGCAGCGGCCGGAAGTCCCGGACGAACACCCCGGCACCGCGGCGCGCTTCGGCGATGCCCTCGCTCTGCAGCACGCCCAGCGCCTGGCGGGCGGTCATCCGGGCCACGCCGTACTCGTCCATGAGGTCGTTCTCACCGGGCAGGCGGTCCCCCGCGCGGTACCGGCCTGCGTCGATGGCCGTCTTCAGGGCTTCGGCGATCCGCTGGTACTTGGGCTGCTTGTCGCCACTGCTGCCGGTCATCGCCGCTCCCTCTGCCTGGGACAAATCGTAGGCGTGCCCCCGGTCGCCGGTAAGGAGATACGACGGACCGTTGACATCTCTAGAGATATTAGCTTCTCTAGAGATGCTGGGCACACGCCGAAAGGAGCAGGCGGTGAGCACACGACAGCGCGACACCTCGACCTACCGGCCACACACGGGCGAGCGGGTCCTCGACCGGAGGACCGGGCGCACCGGCATCTACATGGACACCCTCGGCGGCGAGCACTACCTGCGCCCCGAAGGCGGCGGCCGGGAATGGACCGCCGAACCGCACCAGGTCTCGCCCGTTCGCGGGCCCGGCGATTCGACCGAATACGATCTTCCCCGCCAATTTCGGCAAAACACCGGCAGAACGCAACATTCCGACCACCGCAATACCACGGCGTGAATCCGGAATTCCGGAACGTCCCTACCCACCGCCGGGCACGTTACGGATATCGCCGGTCACCATGAGTGCACCATGGTCGTGTTTCGGCCACCGGGTCGGCACGGAGGGGGAATTGGCGCGCCGATAACCGACAGAGCCCCCGCGCCCGGACGGGGCGCGGGGGCTCTCGAGCCGGCCCGGCTTACGGGTGGCCGCCGATGACGCTCGCGAAAGCGCCCGCAGCGGTCGCCACGTAGCCGGCGGTCACGATGACGGTCGACGCGGCGACCACGGCAATCCGACGAAGGCTACTCATTGCCCCTCCAGTCCATCAGGCCCACCCCACTAGTGAACGCGGGTTCGATCCTATACAGCGTCAGCTCGCTTGCCCCGCAGTCGAGATGTGAGTTCCCCCATGCCCGGACGGGGGCCTGGGGGACCGGTGCCGGCCGCTACGCCTACGGGTGGCCGCCGACCGCGTTCAGCGGCTCGAAGGTCTTGTCCACGTGCCCGGCGGCCGACGGGGCCGGCTCCGTTATGTACTCGCCCTCGTCACCGAACGGACCGTTCTCGAACGTGCTCTTCTCCGTGTCGCTCGGTACGGCGTACTGGGCCGGGCCCGAGGACGCGGGCACCGTGCCCTCGACAACCTTGCCCGCTTCCACAGCGGCGGCCGGGGCCTCGGTCTTCGTCCCGTTCTCGGGCGCCGACGCCACCGGGGTCTCGCTCTGGTCGTTGGCCATGGGGCGGCCGCCTTTCGGTCATCGAATGTGATCGGCCCGACCTCTGTGGCGCGGGCGCGCGGACAGTATCGTAGGGTTGATTAAATGTCCGATAAACATCGTGCGGCTTGCGGAGCGATCCGGCAGAGTCGGGCGTCCGCCTAAGCTGAAGCATCGCGGCGGACCGCCGAGCGCCCTTTCACGGAATCGACATCACAGGCCATCGGGGGACTTCATGGAGTTGCGGAAGACGCCGCAGACCCCTGCGCTGCGCTTCCAAGTCCTCGGCCCGGTCCAGGCCTGGCTCGACGGCGAGCCCCTCTCTCTCGGCTCACCCCAGCAGCAAGCGGTTCTGACCACTCTCCTGCTGCACTCCGGACGCCCGGTCGCCACCCAGGACCTGGTCGACGCGCTCTGGGGCGACCGGCCTCCGACCCAGGCGGTGGCCGCGCTGCGCACCTACGTCTCCCGCCTGCGCTCCGTCATCGAGCCCCGCCGCGAGGTGCGCCGACCCGCCGAGCTGCTGGTCTCGGTCGCCGACGGCTACGCCCTGCGCATCCCGGGCGAGGCCCTCGACCTGACGGTCTTCGAACGGCTCTCCGCCGAGGCCGCCACCGCACGCACCTCGGGCGACAAGCACAAGGCGCACCAGCTGCTGGCGGAGGCGCTGTCCCTGTTCAGCGGCCGCCCGCTGACCGGCATCCCGGGCCCCTACGCCGACGCCCAGCGGGGGCGGCTGGCCGAACGCCAGGTGGCCGCCGCCGAAGAACTGTGCGCCGCGGCCCTCGACGTCGGCCTGCACGCCGAGGTCGTCGGCGAACTCAACAGCCTGACGGCCGAACACCCACTGCGCGAGCGGCTGCGCGAACTGCTGATGCTGGCGCTGTACCGCTGCGGCCGCCAGGCCGAGGCGCTCGGCGTCTACACCGACACCCGCAAACTGCTCATCGAGGAGCTCGGGGTCGAACCGAGCGCGGGCCTGTCCGCGATGCACAGCCGCATCCTCGCGGGGGACCCGGCGCTCGCCGTCCCGACGGTAGCTGCCCCCGCGCTCCAGGAGGACGGCCTCGCCACGCCGCCGCCACCGGCCCAACTCCCGGCCGACGTATCGGACTTCAGCGGCCGAACCGAGCTGGTGGGCGACCTGTCGGCGGTCCTGATGAACGCCACCGGCCAGGCCGTGGTGGTCACCTCCCTGGCGGGCATCGGCGGCGTCGGCAAGACCACTCTCGCGGTGCACGTCGCCCACCGGGTCCGGGCCGAGTTCCCGGACGGGCAGCTGTACGTCGACCTGCGCGGGGCCGGCGCCTCACCCGCCGACCCGGCGGCCGTCCTCGGCAACTTCCTGCACGCGCTCGGCGTCGCCGAGAACCCCGAGTCGCTGGAACAGCGCGCGGCCCTGTACCGCTCGTTGCTCGCCAACCGGCGGATGCTGATCCTCCTCGACAACGCGCGCGACGCCGACCAGATCCAGCCGCTCATCCCCGGGGTCTCCGGCTGCGCCGTGCTCGCCACCAGCCGGTCCCGGCTGGCCGGCATCCCCGGCGCCCAGCTGTTCGACGTCGAGGAGCTGACCCCGGACGAGGCGCTGGCGCTGTTCTCGGCCATCGTCGGCGAGCACCGGGTCTCGGCCGAGCCGGAGGCGGCCATGCAGGTCGTCACCGCCTGCGGCTTCCTGCCGCTGGCCGTCCGCATCGCCGCCGCCCGGCTGGCCAGCCGGCCGCGCTGGAGCGTCTCCGACCTGGCCCGTCGGTTAGCGGACCAGCGCCGCCGGCTGGACGAACTCCAGCTCGGCAACCTCGCCGTGGAGACCACCATCGGGCTCGGCTACGGACAGCTGTCCGCGGCCGAGGCCCGGGCCTTTCGGCTGCTCGCCCTGATCGACTCCCCCGACATCCCGCTGGCCGCCGCCGCGGCGCTGCTCGGCGTGGACGAGTACACCGCCGAGGACCTCGCCGAGGCGCTGGTCGAGGCGAACATGCTGGAGTGCTTCACCCCCGGCCGCTACCGTTACCACGATCTGCTCCGGCTCTACGCCCAGCGGCAGAACGAGCGGATCGGGGACACCGAGGACCAGCAGGAGGCGGTGCTGCGTCTGCTCGGCCTGCTGATCCCGACCGTGCGCAACGCGGCCGAGGTCATCGAGCCGGACGAACCGGTGATCGAGCAGCTGACCGCACTCACCTCGCCCGGGCTCGGCCTGGCCACGAGCCATGCCGCACAGGACTGGTTGCGCACCGAGGGCGGCGTGCTGCTCAGCACCGTCGAGGCCGCCGCGAGCGGCCCCGGCATGCTGCAACGCGCGGCCGTCGACCTGCTGAACTACCTGATCAGCATCGACCTGGACCCGACCCGCAGCCCTCGGGCGCTCCGGGTCCTGGAAGCCATCGGCGAGGACGCGGAACGTCGCGACGACTCGGCCGTGTTCGCCCGGGTGTTCTTCGCCCGCGGCACCCTGCAGTCCGTCACCAGCGACTTCCAGGGCGCCGAGCAGTCCTTCCGTCGAAGCCTGGTCCGCCAGGCCCCGGGCAACCCGACCTTCCTGCTGGTGGCCACGGCCAACATGCTGGGCGTGATGCTGAGCATGGGCAACCGCCCGGCCGAGGCCCTGCCGTTCCTGAAGCAGGCCCGGGCCACCAGTCAGGCCGTCGGCGCGCCGAAGACCGAGGCCCGGGTCGTCAGCAACATGGCCCGGGTGCAGCACCGCCTCGGCATGACCGAGACGGCGATCCGCTCCGCCGGGGAGGGCGTCGCCGCCGCACGGGAGTCCAAGAACGGCCCGCTGCTCGCCCAGACCCTCTACCAGCTGGGCGTGGTGCTCCCCGGCAGCGAGGCCGTCCCGCACCTGCGCGAGGCGCACCAGCTCTACCAGTCCCAGCGCAACTCGCTCTGGGAGGGCTACACCCTGGCCCGCCTCGCCTCCGCCCTGCTCGCCGACGCGCAGCCCGCCGAGGCCGCCGAAGCGGCCGGCGAGTCACTCGCGATCGGGCAGGAGACGGACTCCGCCTACTGCCAGGGCCTCGCGAACGCCGCGCTCGGCGAGGCGCTGCTGGCGCTCGCCCAGCCGGCCCGTGGACTCGCGTGCCTCCAGGAGGCGCACGCGATCTTCACCCGGCTCGGTGTGCCAGAGGCCTCCCCCGTGGCGGACCTCATCTCCCAGCAGCACACCGAGCCCTTCCCTCCCCCCGCGCCGTAGGGTCCCCGCTCCCCCCTGGAGACCCCTCCCCCGTTCAGCGCGTCGGCGCCCCCGCAGCCCCCCGGCTGCGGGAGCGCCCTCAACGCTTCCCCGGCGCTGGGCACCACTGTGCACCGCACCGATTGACGTTCGATAAACGCCGGATGGTCAGCCCTCGGATCGGCGAAACCGCAGGTCATCGACTCTGCCGCGGCGCGTCGTCCGGCGCGCGGGGCGCGGCGCACAACCCGGCCCACACCCTCGTGCTTCCGCAACTCCGGCCACATCGGCCCAAGCACGGCGAGTTGGCCGGAAAGGGACCCCATGGCGCAGAGATCACGCATATTCTCAGATGCCAGTACGCACACGAGTGTCTGCCGGAAACGCATCGGGGTGCGATCCGGCCGTGTGGTGAGGCGTGCGTGACGTACCGCCGCCGGCAGCGGCCCTCAGGGCCGTGGAGGAGCCACCGGAGGCCACGGGTGGAAGGGTGCCTCACAACGTGACGACCGGACAGATATCCGACCCGTTCCCCGTCGGCGAGGACGCCGGGGACGACGAGCCCGAGGTACGGCGCCGCCGGGCGGCCCGGGCCCTGCAGGCGGTCGCCTTCGACACCATCGGTGCCGGGTACGGCGAGGCCTTCCCCGCCAAGGACGGCCAGCTGACCTGCGGCCGGCGACTGCTCGCCGGGCTGGAGCCCGGTGACCGGGTGCTGGACGTGGGCTGCGGCACCGGCGAGCCGACCGTCCGCCAGCTGGCGGCGGGCGGCCTGCGGGTGACCGGCGCGGACCTCTCGGACGGGATGCTCGCACTGGCCCGGCGGACCGTCTTCCCCGGCGACTTCCCGCCGGTCTTCCACCGGATCGACCTGTACGATCTGGCCACCGACCGCGCGGACCGGGTCTGGAACGCCCCCGCGCTGGGGCCGGACGGCCGGGGCCGGTTCGCCGCCGTGACCGCGTTCTTCTCCCTCATCCTGCTCCCGCAGGACGAGATCCCGACCGTGCTCGGGCAGCTGCGCGAACTCCTGCGTCCGGGAGGGCTGCTGGCGCTCGGTATGGTCGAGGCGGACCTGGATCACGTTCCGCTTCCGTTCCTTGGCAGAGAGCTGCGGATCAGTGGGTATCTGAGGGAGGATCTGGAGCAGGTTCTGGTCTCGGCCGGCTTCGCCGTCGAGGAGTGTTCGGGGCATCCGTACGCGCCGGCCAGTACCTCGCTGCCGCCGGAGGAACAGCTGTTCCTGTGCTGTCGACGCGTCGGCTGATCGAAGCGGGACCGCACCGGCCGCACCCGCGGCCGGTGCAACAGAACAGCTCACCGACCACACCGAATCCAGGACAGGCAGCCGTGCGCGACCAGCTCAAGACCGAGGCGGAGCAGCCGCCCGCCGTCCCGGGTCAGCGCCGCCAGGTCCCGGCCCTGACGACGACCCCGGCACCGGCAGCGACAGCGGCCCTGCCGAACGCCCTGGCCCCGGCGCCGTCCGCCGGCGCCGCGGCTCCGGCGAGGCGGACGGCCGGGCGCCCGGAGCGGGCCGAGATGGCGGACCGCCTCGGGTACCTCGACTCGGCGACCCGGCGGATCAACAGCGCCCTCGACCTCGCCGCGACGCTGCGCAACATCGGCCGGGTGCTGGTCCCGACGCTCGCCGACGCCGCCGTCGTCCACCTGCGCGACCCGCTGCCCAACGTCGAACGCGAACCCGGCTTCCCGGAGGAGCTGCGGATACACCACAGCACCGGCACCCGGATCGGCCGCCGCGGCCGCCCGAGCGGCCTGGACGACCGGCGGCGCTCCCGCTACGGCGCCCGCTCGACCGCCGACGGCGGCCCGGCCACCCCGGTGACCCGCGGCGGGGCGCTCGCCCACGCCCTGCTGAGCCGGCGCCCCGCCGAGGCGGCCGTCCTCGGCGCCCCCGGCGCCGAACGCACCGAGACGCTGCTGCGCGAGCTGTACGGCACCCGCGGGGTGGCCCGGCTGGCCGCCGGCACCTCCGTCCTCGCCCTGCCGCTGCGCGGCCGCAAGGCCGTCCTCGGGCTGCTGATACTGATCCGCCGCCCTCCCGAACGCAGCGGCCGCCCGGTCTTCGACGCGGCGGACACCGCGACCGCCGCGCACCTCGCCACCCAGGCCGGGCTGGCCGTCGACACCGCACTGCGCTACGCCCGCGAGTGGGAGATCGCCAACGAGCTCCAGCGCAGCATGCTCCCGCTGCGGCTGCCGCAGTCGCACGGCGTCCGGATCGCCCAGCGCTACCTGCCCGGTGAACGCGGCGCGCAGGTCGGCGGCGACTGGTACGACGCCGTCCCGCTGCCCGGCAACCGGGTCGCCCTGATCGTCGGCGACGTGATGGGCCACTCGCTCACCTCGGCCGCCATCATGGGCCAGCTGCGCACCAGCGCCCAGACCCTGGCCGCCCTCGACCTGCCGCCGCACGAGGTGCTCTACCACCTGGACGAACAGGCCCAGCGGCTCGGCCGCGAACAGCACCTGGCCACCTGCGTCTACGCGGTGTACGACCCGATCGCCAACCGGGTGGTGATGGCCAACGCCGGACACGTCCCGCCGGTGCTGGTCCGCCCGGACGGCACCGCCGAGCTGGTCGAGCTGGATTCCGGGGCCCCGATCGGCGTCGGCGGGGTGGACTTCAACTCCGTCGAGCTGCCCGCGCCGCCCGGCTCGGCGCTGCTGCTGTTCACCGACGGCCTGGTGGAGACCCGCACCCGCCCGATCAGCGACGGCCTGGAGGTGCTGCGCGCCCGGATCGCCGCCGCCCGCTGGCAGTCCCCCGAGCAGCTGTGCCAGGAGGCGCTGCGGATCCTGCCGCCCGGCGACCGCGGCGACGACATCGCCCTGCTCGGCGCCTGCTTCGACGGCATCCCGGCCGGGGACGTCGCCCACTGGTACCTCCAGCCGCGCAACGAGACGCCGGGCCGGGCCCGCCGGCTGGCCGCGCACACGCTGCGCCGCTGGGGGCTGGACGAGCTCAGCGAGGCGACCGAGCTGATGGTCAGCGAGCTGGTCACCAACGCCGTCCAGCACGCCACCCGGCCGGTCACCCTGAGCCTGGTGCGCACCACCCGGCTGCGCTGCGAGGTCGGCGACGACAGCCCGCTGCTGCCGCGCCCGCGCCGTACCGGGCCGGAGGACGAACGCGGGCGCGGGCTCCAGATAGTGGCCAGGTGCGCGGACCGCTGGGGCGCGACCCGGCTGGGCACCGGCAAGGTGGTCTGGTTCGAGCAGCGGCTGCCCGTCCAGACGTGACGGCGCCCGGCGGGAGGGCCTCCCGCCGGGCGCTCCGGGGGCGGTCCGGGACCGGTCGGCCCCGGACCGGTCGGCCCCGGAGCGGTCGGCCTCAGACCCCGGCGGGCTCCTTCGCCGGCTCCTTCGCCAGCCCGGCGAGCAGCTGCTCGCCCTCCATGTCGACCTTCGGCACGACCTTCTCCAGCCGCTTCGGGAACCACCAGGCGGCCCGGCCGAACAGCGCCATCGCGGCCGGCACCAGCGCCATCCGCACCACGAAGGCGTCCACCAGCACGCCCACCGCGAGGGCGAAGCCGATCGGCTGGACGATCGGGTCGTCCCCGAGGACGAACGCGCCGAACACCGAGACCATGATCAGCGCGGCGGCCGTGACCACCCGGGCGCCGTTGCGCACCCCGGCCACCACGGCCTCGCGCGGCGCCATGCCGTGGACGTGCTGCTCCTTCATCCCGGAGACCAGGAACAGCTCGTAGTCCATCGCCAGTCCGAACAGCACGCTGATCAGCAGGATCGGCAGGAAACTGACCACCGGCCCGACCTTCGGCACGTCGATCAGGCCGTCCAGCCAGCCCCACTGGTAGACCGCGACCACCGCGCCGGTCGAGGCCAGGATGCTGAGCAGGAAGCCGGCCACCGCCTTGAGCGGGACGAGCACCGACCGGAACGCCAGCGCGAGCAGCACCAGCGCGATGCCGACGATCACCGCGACGAACGGCGGCAGCGCCTGGCCGAGCTTGGCGGAGACGTCGATGTTGGCGGCCGTGGTGCCGGTGACGGCGATGCCGGCGCCGGTCGCGGACCTCAGCTCGTCGCGCTGGCCGCGGATCTCGTTGACCAGCGCCTTGGTGTCCTCGTGGTCCGGTCCGGTCTGCGGGATGACGGTCACCAGGGCCGTCCCGCTCGCCGGGTCGACGGCCGGCGGCAGCAGCGTCCGGACGCCCTTCAGGGTCTGCAGCCTGCCCGCCACGTCCCGCACCGCCTGTTCCGGCTGCGGCGTTCCGTGGGCGTCCACGACCACCACCAGCGGCGCGTTGAAGCCGGGCCCGAAGCTCTCGTCGATCAGGTCGTAGGCCTTGCGCGGGTCGGTTCCGGCGGCCTGCGAGCCGCCGCCCGGCAGGCCGAGGGAGAGGCTCGCGGCCGGCACCGCGAGGACGCCCAGCGCGGCCAGCCCGGTGAGCAGGACGGCCAGCGGGCGGCGGACCACGAAACGGCCCCAGCGCTCGCCCAGGGTGGTGCGGCCGTCGGTGCGCAGCGCCCGCTTCCACACCGGCAGCCGGTCGATCGCGCGGCCGGCGAAGCCGAGCAGCGCGGGCAGCAGGGTGATCGCCACCAGGACGGCCACCACGACGGCGCCGGAGGCGACCAGGCCCATCACGGTCAGGAACGGGACACCGGCGACGGCGAGCCCGGCGAGCGCCACGACCACGGTCAGGCCGGCGAAGACCACCGCGCTGCCGGCGGTCGCGGTGGCGCGGGCGGCGGCCTCCTCGGGCTCCAGGCCCTCGGCCAGGTGGCGGCGGTGCCGGGAGACGATGAACAGCGCGTAGTCGATGCCGACCGCGAGCCCGACCATCAGGGCGAGCACCGGGGCGGCGGTGAGGATCTCGAACGAACCGGTCAGGGCCCAGATCCCGGAGAGCGCCACGCCGATCCCGACCAGGGCGGTCAGCAGCGGCATCCCGGCGGCGACCAGGGTGCCCAGGGTGATCACCAGCACCACCCCGGCCACCAGCAGGCCGATCGACTCGGAGCCGCCCTCGACCTGCGCCATCCTGTTGAACGCGTCGCCGCCGGCGGCGACCTCCAGCCCGGCCGCGCGGGCCGGTTCGGCGGCGGCCTTCACGGCTTCGCGCTGCCGGTCGGTGATGTCGGCGAGCCGGTGGTCGAAGGAGACCAGGGCGATCGCGGCCCTGCCGTCCGGTGAGACGGCGCCGGTGGCGTACGGGTCGGGCACCGCGGCCACGCCCGGGACGGCGGCGATCCGGGCGACCGCCTCGCTGACCGCCCGGCTCGCCTCCGGCGCGGTGACGCCGCCGGGGGCGGAGGCCGCGAAGACGACCTGGGCGGAGCCGTGGTCCTGCTCCGGGAAGGCGCCCTTGATCTTGTCCAGGGTGGCCTGCGCCTCGGTGCCGGGGACCCGGAACTCGTCGCTGGTCTTGCCGGCGAACGCGCCCGCGGCCCCGCCGAGCGCGATCAGCAGGGCGATCCAGACGGCCAGGACGGCACGCCTTCGCCGGAAGCCGAAGCGGCCCAATCGGTACAGGTAGGTGGCCATCGGCGGTCCTCGGGGTCGGTCGGAGGGGTGTCGGCACCACCGTACGGGCAAGTTTGTCGCATGACAAAGTTGGTTGACAGGATCGTTCGACAAGATCGCATGACACAGTTGTGCGCCCGTGGCGATACCCTGACCCAATGGCTCACGTCCCCGCCTCCGAACGCCGTCCGCAGCTGGTCCAGGCCGCCCTCGACCTGATGGCCAGGGAAGGCGTCGCGGCCGGCAGCACCCGCGCGATCGCGGCCGAGCTGGGCGTGGCGCAGGCGACGGTGCACTACACCTTCGGCACCAAGAAGGACCTCTACCGGGCCGTCGTGGAACAGCTGACCGCCGACTTCGTCGACAGCGTCCGCGCCGTCGACCCGGGTGACGGCCCGTTCGGCGAACAGGTCCGCACCCTGGTCCACGCCCTGTGGGAGAACTCGACCAAGGCGGACGGGCGTTGCGAACTGCTCAGCGAGTTCGCCGCACTGGCCATGCGCGACCCGGACCTCCAGGAGATCATGTGGGCGATGCAGCGCGGGATCGAGGGCACCGCGGCGGAGATACTCGGCGCGCTGGCCGGCGCCCACGGCATCCGGCTCGCCCTGCCGGCACCGGAGGTCGCCGTCTTCTTCCTGGCCGGCTTCGACGGCCTGACCAGTCGCCACCTGGCGCAGCGCACCCCGGGCGAGCGCACCGATCCGGACACCCTGCGCGCGCTCGACCTGCTGGTGACCACCGCCGTCGGGCTCTGCCTCGACGGACCGTCGGTCAGCTGACGATCCGGACCGGCAGCTCGGCCAGCACCTCGCGCAGCGCGGCGGCGAAGCGCTCGTACTCGGCGCTGCGGGCCGAGCCCGGCCGCATGGCCAGCCCGATCCGCCGGCCGGGGGCCGGGGCGGCGAAGCGGACGGCGGCCAGCCGGTCGGTCCGCCCGGCCTCGACGTCCAGCGCGGTGGCCGGCAGCAGGGTCACCCCGAGGCCGCCGGCGACCAGCTGGACCAGGGTGGACAGCCCGGCCGCGCGGGTGGTCGCGCCCGCCGGGTCGGCGCCGACCTCGCGGCAGATGTCCAGCGCCTGGTCGCGCAGACAGTGGCCCTCCTCCAGCAGCAGCACGTCCAGGTCGAGCAGCACGTCGCGCGGCACGTCGACCCGTCCGGCGAGCGGGTGGCCGGGCGGGGTGAGCAGGACGAAGTCCTCGTCGAACAGCGGGATGTCCCTGGTCGGCGAGGCCCCGCCGGCCGGGAGCGCGAGCAGCAGGACGTCCAGCCGCCCGGCGGCCAGGCCCTCCAGCAGCGAGGAGGTGCGCTCCTCGTGGACGTGCAGTTCCAGCTCCGGGAAGCGGTCGCGGACCAGCCGCAGCACGGGGGGCAGCAGGTAGGGCGCGACGGTCGGGATGACGCCCAGGTGCAGCGGCCCGGTGAACGGGCGGCGGGCGGCCTCGACCTCCTCGGTGAGAGCCTGGAGCGAGGCGAGCACCCGGCGGGCGTGCCGGTGCACCCGCTCCCCCAGCGGGGTGACGATCACCTTGCGCGTCGTACGCTCGACCAGTTGCGCGCCCAGCGACTCCTCCAGCGCCGCGACCGCCCCGGACAGCGCGGGCTGGCTGGTCCCGGTGGCGGCGGCGGCCTCCCGGAAGTGCCGGTGCTCGGCCACCGCGACGAACGCCTTCAGCTGGGCGACGGTCGGGGTGCGGGGGCTGCGGACTGTGGCGCTCGCCACAGTCGAGTCGATCTTGGCGGCGGCGCTCCGACGGGGGCCCGGCCGCGACATGGGGGGTTCGGTACTGATAGCAATCTCCGATCAGACACATCAAGTCTAGCTATTTCCCTGATCAGTCCACGATGTGGAATGGTGGGTGCTGTCCGGAATCCGGACAAACTCCCCTCACCTATTTCAGGAGAAGCGAACGTGCTCACGATCGGTGACAAGTTCCCCGAGTTCGACCTCAAGGCCTGTGTCGACCTGGACGCCGCGAGCGCCTTCGCCGACATCGACCACAAGTCCTACGAGGGCAAGTGGAAGGTCGTCTTCTTCTGGCCGATGGACTTCACCTTCGTCTGCCCGACCGAGATCGCCGCGTTCGGCAAGCTGAACGACGAGTTCGCCGACCGCGACGCCCAGATCCTCGGCGTCTCCGGCGACTCCGAGTTCGTGCACCACGCCTGGCGCAAGGACCACAAGGACCTGCGCGACCTGCCCTTCCCGATGCTGGCCGACATCAAGCACGACCTGATGCGCGCCTGCGGCGTCGAGAACGAGGACGGCACCGCCCAGCGCGCCGTCTTCATCGTCGACCCGAACAACGAGATCCAGTTCGCCATGGTGACCGCCGGCTCCGTCGGCCGTAACCCCAAGGAGGTCCTGCGGGTGCTGGACGCCCTGCAGACCGACGAGCTGTGCCCGTGCAACTGGAGCAAGGGCGAGGACACCCTCGACGCCCAGGCCCTGCTGGCGGGCTGACCCATGGCTCTCGACGACCTGAAGGCCGCCCTCCCGGACTACGCCAAGGACCTCAAGCTCAACCTGGGCTCGGTCATCGGCAACTCCGACCTCCCCGCCCAGCAGCTCTGGGGCACCGTGCTCTCCTGCGCGATGGCCACCCGCAGCCCCGGCCTGCTGCGCGAGCTGGAGCCCGAGGCCAAGGCCAACCTCTCCCCGGAGGCGTACACCGCCGCCAAGGGCGCGGCCGCGATCATGGGGATGAACAACGTCTACTACCGGACGCTGCACCTGCTCTCCGACAAGGAGTACAGCACGATGCGGGCCGGTCTGCGGATGAACATCATCGGCACCCCGGGCGTCGAGAAGGTCGACTTCGAGCTCTGGTGCTTCGCGGTCTCGGCCATCAACGGCTGCGGCCAGTGCCTCGACTCGCACGAGGCCGTCCTGCGCAAGGCCGGCGTCGAGCGCGAGGTCGTCCAGGCCTCGATGAAGATCGCCGCCGTCCTCCAGGCCGTGGCCGGCGTCCTCGACTCCGAGGCCGCCCTGGCCGCCGCCAACGGCTGACGCACCACCCCGCGGTCCACACGAACGGGCCCGGCCGGACACCACGTCCGACCGGGCCCGTTCGCGTACCCGTCGGCTACTCCGCCACGGGCCGGGCCTGCGCGGGCGGCTGCACGGACGCCGGCGCGGACGCGGGGGCGGACGCCGGGGCGGCCGCGGTGCGCTCGGCGGCCTCGCGGGCGGCTTCGAGCGCGGTGAAGACGGCCTGACCGGCCTCGTTGCGCCGGCGCAGGTGGCCGACCACGGTGTTGATCACCGCGATCAGCGGGACGGCGACCACCGCGCCGCCGATGCCGCCGATGATGCCGCCGGCCGCGACGCCCAGCACCACGCCGAGCGGGTGCACCCGGACGGCCCGGCCGAGGATCAGCGGCTGGAGGATGTGGCTCTCGACCTGCATCACCACCACCAGCACCACCAGCACCATCAGCGCCGTCCACGGCCCCTGGGTGACCAGCGCGATCAGCACCGCGACGGTACCGGTGACCAGCGCGCCGACCAGCGGGACGAAGGCGCCGAGGAAGATGATCACGGCCATCGGCATCGCCAGCGGCACTCCCAGCATGTCCACCCCGACCCCGATGCAGACCGCGTCGATGAAGGCCACGCAGACCGTCCCGCGCACGTACGCGGTGAGCGTCACCCACGCCTTCGGGCCGGCCCCGGCCATCGCGAAGCGGGACTGCCGGGGCAGGCCGCGCAGCGCCCAGTTCCAGATCTTCGCGCCGTCGTAGAGGAAGAAGAAGGTGGTGAAGAAGGTCATCAGCAGCGCGGTCAGCACCTCGACGGCGATCTGCGCGCCGGTGATCGAGGCCGAGGTGAGCTGGTCGGTGTTGGTGGTGATGGCCTTGGTGATCTGGTTGGCGAAGTCGGTGATCTGCTGCTGGGTCAGGTGCAGCGGTCCGGTGACCATCCAGTCCCGCAGCTGGTTGACGCCGGTCTTCACCTGGGTGGTGACGTCCGAGAGGTTGGTCGACACCTGCCAGACCACGAACCAGCCGACCAGCCCGATCCCGGCCAGACCGCTCAGGAACACCCCGCCCGCCGCCAGCGAGCGCGGCACCCCGCGCCGGCGCAGCCAGGAGACCGAGGGCTCCAGCAGCGCGGTGATCAGCAGCGAGGCCAGCACCGAGAAGGCGACCAGCCGCAGCATGTCGACGACGTAGAAGACGACGTAGAGCGCGGCGCCGAGCAGCAGCAGCCGCCAGGTCGACTCGGCCGCCACCCGCAGCCCCCACGGCACCGCTTCGGCGGGCGTGGCCGGACGTCCCGGGTGGTACTCCCGTCCGAACCCGGTGTGCGCGACCGGGGCGGCCGGGGCCACCGAGGCCGCTCGGGCCGCCGCGACGGGCGGGGCCGCCGCGACCTCCGCGCCGGTCGGCACCGCCGGGGCCGGGGCCGGCCGCGGAACGGGGGCCGGGCCGCTCTCCTCGGCCGGCGCCGGGACGAGCCCGTCGACCAGCGCGGGCACGTGTCCGTCGACCAGCACAGGCATGTGTCCGTCGACCAGCGCGGGCACGTGTCCGTCCGCCGGCGCCGGCTCGTGCGCGTCGGCCGCCATCCCGGCGCGCCGGCGCCGTTCGATCACGGCGGCCGCGCTCGCCACCACGGCCATGCCCTTGGCCACGGCCTTGAAGGCCTTTCCGCCCCGCGCCATCCTCACTACCACCGCTTCCCTGCCGAACCCGCCGTGCCCGGCGGTACGCCGCGGGTCCCGCCGCGGCCGTCAGGGATGACGCTACCCGGCCACGGTGCGGTGAGTCCGGTCGCCGGTCTGTTCGACCGGATCCCCTCATCCCGATGAACCGGACAAAACGCCAGGTTCCATCCGGTTTCGGACATCGTTCGCTGGGGAGGAGCCGGAACGAGACCCCGGAGCCGGACCACCGAGGTCGTCCCGCGGCCAACTGCCGGCGGACCGGCCGGTGCGGGGAGCAACCAGGACCCCTCCCCGCACCCCGCGTCCGCACCCGGGGCCGCACCGCCCGCGGGCGCGCCGGTCAGCGCGCCCGGGCGGCGCGGCCCGCCCCGAGGCGCAGGCCCC